>JACPRR010000103.1 GCA_016189825.1 Chloroflexota bacterium | reverse complement strand
TCATAATCCTCGTCATCTTCCGCTTCATTGCGCATATTCCCGTGCCCGGCGTCAGCCTGTCCGCTTTGAAATCCCTTTTCGAGCAGAACCAGTTGTTGGGCATGCTGGACCTGTTCAGCGGCGGCGCGATGAGGAATTTCAGCGTAGCGGCGATGGGCGTATACCCGTACATAACCTCGTCCATCGTGATGACCCTGCTGGTGCCGGTGATACCGAAGTTGCAGGCGCTTTCGCAGGAGGGCGAGACCGGCCGGCAGAAGGTCAATCAGATTACGCACTGGCTCACCATCCCGCTGGCCGCGCTCCAGGGCTGGGCCCAGTTGCGGCTTTTCCAGGGCCAGACGCCGCCGGTAGTGGCCCAGACTGATGTCCTGGGCACGATCGCGATAGTGGCCACCATGACCGCGGGCACGATGTTCCTCGTCTGGCTCGGCGAGCTCATAACCGAGCGTGGCATCGGCAATGGAATCTCCATAATCATCTTCGGCGGCATAGTGGCGGGTTTCCTCCAGATGGTGGGTGAAGGCTATATCGCGGGGCAGACTAACTTGAGCGGGCTAGTGGTGTACGTGGTGCTCTCGGTGCTCATTATCACGCTCATCGTGGTATTTACTGAGGCCCACCGTCGCATCCCTGTGCAGTACGCGAGGAGCCAGATGCGCGGTACCAGGATGTACCGCCAGAGCGGCAGCACACATATACCCCTGCGGGTGAACATGGCCGGGATGATCCCGTTGATCTTCGCGATGTCGGTGATGCTGTTCCCCGGGCAGATCGCGAGCTGGTTTGCCGCTCCCCCTGGCGCCACGCCAAACTTCGCGAACACCATAATGAACCTGTTTGATTCCACGAGGACGTTGTACTGGGCCCTGTATTTCATCCTGGTGCTTGCCTTCGCCTTCTTCTACACCCTGATAATATTCCAGCAACAGGACCTGGCCAAGACGTTGCAACAGCAGGGTGGCTTCGTGCCCGGCATCCGCCCCGGTGAGCCCACGCGGACCTATCTGAACGGCGTGGTGACCCGGATAACCACCGGCGGCGCGCTCTTCCTTGCCTTTGTCGCCGTGATGCCGTTTCTGGGCCAGTTGGTCACCGGCATCAAGGTCCTGCAACTATCCAGCACCGGCCTGTTGATCATGGTGGGCGTGGCGCTCGATACCCTCAAGCAATTGGAAGCACAATTGCTGATGCGGAAGTACGAAGGCTTCCTCCGCTAGGCGGGCGACGACAAGGGAGGTCGGCACTTTGCGCGTTGTCTTGCTGGGCGCCCCAGGGGCCGGCAAGGGCACACAGGCTGAGACGATAGTCCAGGCCTTCGGCCTTGTCCACGTCGCTTCCGGCGACCTCTTCCGCGAGGCTGCGCACAAGGGGAACGAGCTCGGCAACCTGGTTAAGTCCTACATGGACCGAGGCGCCCTGGTGCCCGACGAGATCACCATCAGGATGATACTGGAAAGGATCGCCGCCCCTGATTGCAGGCAGGGCTTCATACTCGATGGCTTCCCGCGCACCCTGGAGCAGGCGCGCGCACTTGACGCAGCGCTGGTGGAACGGAACATGGCGATCGACAAGGTAGTTTACATAAAGGTCTCATCTGAGGAGTTGCAGGCCCGTCTGGGAGGGCGTTGGATTTGCCGCAAGTGCCAGGCCCCATACCACGTGGTTAACTTGCCGCCGAGGACTGCCGGGAAATGCGACAAGTGTGGCGGGGACCTCTACCAGCGGGATGACGATACCGCGGCGACGGTGAAGAAGCGCATAGAGGTATATTTCAGGCAGACAGAGCCCCTGGTAGCGTACTACCGGAAGTCCAGTATGCTGGCCGAGATAGACGGGGAGAGGCCGATCGACGCTGTCGGTCGGGATATTCTCAAGGCGATCGGGCGGCGCCCTACCAGGTAGCGATGGCGATCGTGCTCAAATCCCCGCAGGAGATCGAGAGCATGCGGCGCGCCGGTCGCGTCCTCGCCGAACTCCTCCAGGTCTTGAAGAAGGAGTTGAACGCGGGGATGAAGACCAGGGACCTGGACCGGATCACCGCCCGCGAGCTCAAGCGCCTGGGGGCGAAGCCCTCGTTCCTCGGGTACCGTGGTTTTCCGGCCCATCTCTGTGTTTCCGTGAACGAGGAGATCGTCCATGGGATACCTGGGGAGAGGGTTATCCGGGAAGGGGACATCGTGTCGCTCGATGTCGGCGCGATCGTGGGCGGTTTTCAAGGTGACGCGGCCATCACAGTCGGGGTAGGGAGGGTGTCGCCAGAAGCGGGCGAACTGATGTCCGCCGCCGAAGGCGCCCTGAAGGCCGGCATTGCGGCGGCCAGGAAGGGCAACCGGATCGGGGACATGTCCTCGGCGATACAGAGGTACGCAGAAGCGAAGGGATTCTCAGTAGTGCGCGAATACACCGGGCACGGGATCGGGCGGGAGATGCATGAGGACCCGCAGATACCGAATTTTGGAACGCATGGCGAGGGCATGGAACTCGTTGAGGGCATGACCATGGCGCTCGAGCCAATGGTGAACCAGGGGACGTGGCGCACGCGGGTTGCCGAGAACCATTGGACCGTCGTTACCGCGGACGGGAAGCTCTCGGCGCATTTCGAGCATACCATAGCGATCACAAACGGTGAGCCGGACATTCTCACTGTGCTATAATCGATATTTGGAGCATGCATGCCGAAGAAAGAGACTATTGAGGTAGAAGGCACGGTTGTTGAAGCGCTGCCGAATGCGATGTTCAGGGTAGACTTGCCCAACGGCCATTCGGTGCTGGCGCATATATCAGGAAGAATGAGGCTTCACTACATAAAGATATTGCCCGGTGACAAGGTGCTGGTCGAGCTATCTGTATACGATCTCAGCCGCGGGCGCATAACCTACCGGCTATAGGGGGCGCAGCGAGACGGCGTTCGTCTGCGACGGATTGCGTCAACATTGACGTGTGCCAGCAAAAGCTGTATTATTCAGCTTTGCGCGCATGGAGCGGAACATGAAAGTCAGGGCTTCAGTCAGAGTCAGGTGTAACAAATGCAAAGTGGTGCGGCGCCACGGGGTCGTCCGCGTCATCTGCAGCAATGCCCGGCACAAGCAGCGCCAGGGATAGATAGCAATTCCAGGATTTGAAGGTAACAGGCGATGGCACGTATTGCGGGTGTTGATCTACCAAAGGACAAGCGGGTCGATGTCGCTCTCGGCTACATCCATGGCCTGGGACTAGCCACATCAAGGCGGGTGCTCGGCCAGGCCGGTGTAGGCGGGGAGATACGGGTCAAGGACCTTCGGGAAGATGAGGTCAACCGGATCCGCGAGATAGTCGACAAGAACTTCAAGGTTGAGGGTGAACTCAGGAAAGAGGTCAACCTCAATATCAAGCGTCTCATCGAGATTGGGAGCTACCGGGGGCTGAGGCATCGTCGCAGCCTTCCGGTGCACGGGCAGCGGACAAGGACCAACGCCCGCACCAAGCGTGGGCCAAGGAAGACCGTGGCCGGACGCGGCCAGAAGCGCGGCGGCAAGAAGTAAGCGGTAAATGCCGGGCGAGCCCAGGGCAACGGGTGACCGCCCGGCGGGAGAGTGCTGATGCCACAGAAAAAGGGTGTTAAGAAGAAGGAACGAAAGGCAATACCTGCGGGGAAGGCCTTTATCCAATCGACCTTCAACAACACCATTGTGACACTTACCGACCGGCAAGGGAACGTGATCGCCTGGGGAAGCTCGGGCACGGGCGGATTCAAGGGCTCCAGGAAAGGGACTGCCTTTGCCGCGCAGCTCGCCGCCCAGGAGGCAGTGCGCAGGGGCATGGAACACGGACTGCGCCAGGTGGAGGTGTTCGTGAAAGGCCCGGGTACCGGCCGCGAGGCGGCGATCAGGGCGTTGCAGGCATCAGGCCTGTTCGTGACCGGAATCCACGACGTCACTCCGGTGCCACATAACGGGTGCCGCCCGCGCAAGAGACGCCGCGTCTAACACTTACATTCGCTGAGAGGATAAACAGTTGGCACGAATTGCTTCACCAGTGTGCAGGCTGTGCCGCCGTGTTGGCGGCAAGCTTGCTCTTAAGGGTTCACGTTGCGAGACCGCCAAATGCGCCATGGAGAAGCGGGCGCAGCAAAGGCCGATGCGGGGTGGCCCGAGGAGAAAGAAGATCTCGGACCGCGGCATCCAGCTTCGAGAGAAGCAAAAGGCGCGATACAGCTACGGCATGCTGGAGCGCCAGTTCCGCCGGTTCTTCGCAGAGGCGGAACGGCAGCCCGGCATCACCGCGACTAACCTCGTCGTGCTCCTTGAGCGAAGGTTGGACAATGTGGTGTACCGGCTGGGCTTCGCCGAGTCGCGGTCACAGGCGCGCCAGATCGTGCGCCACGGCCATATCATGCTCAACGGCAAACGGTGCAATGTACCGTCGGTGCTGGTGAAAACGGGAGACGCAGTCGCCTGGCACCCCAACAGCATCAAGAACGAGTATTACAAGGGGCTTGCGGAGAGCGTCAAGGGGAAGCTGATACCGGCATGGCTCGCGCTGGAAGCGGACACGCTGGTGGCGCACGTCGCCTCAGCGCCAGCCTCGGGCGATATCGAGATGAGCTTCGATGGCAAGGCCATCGTCGAGTACTACTCGAAATAATCGGAGTAACGAAGTAGATGGCGGAACCTCAATTAGAAATCCAGGCAAGTGAGCAAGGCTATGCTCGCGTTTCCGTTGAGCCTCTGGAGAGGGGTTCCGGGATCACGCTCGGCAACGCACTGCGGCGGGTGCTGCTCAACGCTCTGCCCGGGGCGGCGATCACCTGGATGAAGGTGGAAGGCCTTCAGCACGAATTCACCACCATCCCGCAGGTCAAAGAAGATGCGATGGAGTTCCTGCTTAACGTGAAGGCGATACGGCTGCGTTCCCTCTCGCAGCGGCCGGGGACGCTCACACTGGACGTGCAGGGCAGCAAAGAAGTGAAGGCCGGAGACATCAAGGCGTCGACCGACTTCGATGTGGTCAACCCGGACCTGCACCTCGCGACCATCGACGCCTCCGACGGGCGGTTCACCGCGGAATTCAACGTGGAAATAGGCAAGGGATACGTCCCCGCTGAGACCGGCAAGGGACTGCCCATCGGGGTGATTCCTACCGACGCCATCTACACGCCTATCAAGCGGGTCAACTATACCGTCGACCCCATAATCGGGGCCCAGGAAGCAAATGTGGAGCGACTGGTTCTGGAGGTATGGACCGACCGCACCATCAGCGGCGTCGAGGCTGTCAGCCAGGCCGCGGACATACTGACCAGACAGCTCGTGTTGTTCCGAGACCTGGCGAAGATGTCGGTCCGCGAGGGCAGGAAGACCTCCCTCCGCCTGTCCGTCCCGCCGGAACAATATGACATGCCGCTAGAGCAGGTCGGGCTTTCCACCCGTACCCTTAACTGCCTGAGACGCGGCGGGATGGGCACGGTGGGCGAGCTGCTGGAGAGGAGCCAGGAAGGACTTCCCAATCTTCCCAACTTCGGCCAGAAGTCCAGGGAAGAAGTTATCCGGGCTCTGGCTGACATGGGCATTAACATCCCCTCGACCGAAGGCGAAGGCGCGGCGGGGGAACTGGCTGACCCAGTGCCGGCAATTCAGGAAAGCGCGGAAACCGATGAGACACCGAGTAGATAGCCATAAGCTGGGCAAGACGACATCGCAGCGGATGTCCGTATACCGGAACCTCGTTGCCGACCTGATCCGCTATGAGAAGGTGACGACGACCGAAATGAAGGCCAGGCAGGCCCGGAAATTCGCGGAGAAAATGATTACCCTGGGCAAGGCGGGCACGCTGCACGCGCGGCGCCAGGCCCTCGCGTTCGTGACCAACGAAGAGCTTGTGGAGAAACTGTTCAAGGAGATCGCGCCGCGCTATACGACGCGTAACGGCGGATACACCCGGATGACGAAACTTGGCCCCAGGCTGGGTGATGCTGCGCCTGTTGCCCGGGTCGATCTCATTCCCGCTGGTGACTAGCGACGGGCAGACGTCCAAGATAGCGCTAATACTGGAGTACGACGGGACACGGTACTGCGGGTTCCAATACCAGTCCGGGGTTCCCACGATACAAGGAGAGCTGGAAAAAGCGATAACGAGACTGACGGGCGAGCGCAGGAGGGTCCTCGCGGCCAGCCGGACCGACACGGGGGTCCATGCCTGGGGACAGGTGGCAAGCTTCCGCACCGGCGCTCAGTACCCGGCAGAGGTCTTCAGAAGCGCTCTTAACCATTACTTGCCCGAGGATATTGCCGTGCGGTCGGCGCACCGGGTGAGGGACGATTTCAATGTCCTGCGGCAGGCGACGGGCCGCGAGTACGAGTACCACATCCTTAACAGCAGAACACGCTCTCCCCTGAGAAAGGGGCGCGCACATCTGGTGCCGCAGCCGTTGGACGTTGAGGCGATGGCGCGGGCGGCGCGCGACCTGGAAGGGACGCACGATTTCGCCTCGTTCGTCACCGATTA
>JACPRR010000086.1 GCA_016189825.1 Chloroflexota bacterium | reverse complement strand
TTCGTGGGGAGGCTTGAGAAGCGGAAGGGATTCGATGCCCTTCTCAAGGCCTATGCCCGCGTGCGCTGCCAGTTCACGGATGTGCGTCTTATCATCGTTGGCCCCGGCAGCCGCCTGCGAGGCAAGTACGAGCGGATGGTGCGAAAATGGGGGATTACCGACATAGCCTTCGTGGGCTATGTCTCCAACGGCGACCTGCCAAGGTATTATGCCACCGCCGATGTATTCTGCGCGCCGGCTACCGGCGGTGAAAGCTTCGGGATAGTGCTCCTTGAAGCGATGGCCACCGGCCGGCCGGTGGTAGCGACAAGGATTCCAGGATACTCGAGCGTGATTACCGAGGGGGTCGACGGCATCCTGGTCCCGCCGCGGGACGAGGAGGCGTTGGCCCGGGCCCTCATCAGCGTGATCGTTGACCCCGCGCTGCGAAGCAGGTTGAGTGCTAACGGAAGGAAGACAGCAGAGGGCTATCGCTGGGACCGGGTTACCCAGCGGGTGTTGGACCTCTACGGCCAACTGCTTGGTGGCAAGTAAGGCGATGGGCAAAGAGGCGGTGCTAAGGCGGGTGTCGTCCGTCGTCCTCCCGCCGCTGGTGCGCGCGGCGGTGCGGCTGCGTGTTTCCCCAAATGTACTGACGGTCGTCGGGTTGGTCACATGCCTGGCCGCGGCCGCACTGGTGGGGAGCGGCAACTTGCTGCTCGGCGGATTGGTGGTGCTGCTGGCGGGGCTGTTCGACTTGCTCGACGGCGCTGTCGCCCGGGCGAGCGGCATGACGTCCAGGTTCGGCGCCCTCGTTGACTCAGTGGCGGACAGGGTTTCGGAGGCCGCGTTGCTGTGCGCTCTTGTCGTACTGTATACTACGCGCGGCCAAAACGCCGGCATCTGGCTATCGCTGGCAGCCCTGGTGGGCTCGTTCTTGACCAGCTACGTGAGGGCAAGGGCGGAAGGGCTCGGCCTGCAAGATAGCGTCGGCGTGTTGACCCGGGCGGAAAGGGTCGCAGTCCTGGCGTTGGGGTTGGTCCTCGATGGAGTGACCCAGCAGGCAGGGGCTCTCATCGCAACAGCGATCATCGCAGTTTTCAGCTATGTGACCGTGGTACAGCGTGTGGCCCATGCCTGGAAACAGACCCGGAAGTGAGCGGCTAATAATCGGAGGGTAGCAGTGTCAGTCACTGCCGTTATCGGTGGACAGTGGGGTGACGAAGGCAAGGGGAAAATAGTTGACCTGATGGCGGAAACGGCGGCCCTCGTCGTCCGGTTTTCCGGCGGCGACAACGCCGGCCACACGGTTATCAACCCCCGTGGGGAATTCGCGCTGCACCTCGTGCCTTCCGGAATATTCTACCCCAGGGTACTCGCAGTCATCGGGAACGGCGTTGCCATCAATCCTCGTGTCCTCCTTGACGAGATAGCAAAGCTGAAGCGATGCGGGATCGATACGGGCAACCTGGTGCTGAGCAGCCGCGCACACATTATCATGCCCTACCATGTCCTTCTCGATGGTCTAGAAGAGAAGGCTCGCGGGAAGAACGCGATCGGGACCACAGGCAGGGGGATCGGTCCCGTGTTCGCCGACAAGATAGCGCGGCTCGGCATCCGTGTGGTGGACCTGCTGAGTCCTGATTCGTTCCGTGATCGGCTGGCCCCGATCCTGGAGCAAAAGAACGCTCTGCTCACCAGGATATATTGCGCTGCTCCTCTGTCCTTCGACGACGTGTTCGAGGAGTATGTGCAATTCGGGCGCGAGCTTTCCCCGTACGTTCGGGAGACCGAGGTACTCATTGATCAGGCCCTGGAGCAGGGCAAAAACGTCCTGCTGGAGGGCGCCCAGGGCGCGTTGCTCGATCCCGATTTCGGCAGCTACCCGTATGTGACCTCGTCGTCCCCTCTGATCGGCGGCGCGGCTCTGGGGGCGGGCATTGACCCGAGGAAGATCAAGCATGTTATCGGGGTTTACAAAGCCTATACCACGAGGGTCGGTGGCGGGCCCATGCCCACCGAGTTGCTGGACGAGACGGGAAACCTGATTCGCGAGCGCGCCAGGGAGTACGGGACGACAACTGGAAGACCGAGACGCTGCGGCTGGTTCGACGCTGTCGCGGGCTCCTTTGCCTGCCGCATAAGCGGGTTTACCGGCGTGGCTATCACCCGGCTGGACATACTGGACGCGATGCCGAAGGTGAAGATATGCATCGGTTACGAGATCGACGGGACCAGAGTTGAGCGGTTCCCGGTTGGCCTCGCGACGCTGGCGCAGTGCAAGCCGATCTATGCCGAGATGCCGGGATGGATGTCGCCGATAGCGGAGGTCCGGCGTTACGAAGAGCTCCCTCGCGAGGCGCGCCACTTCCTGGCTGAGCTTGAAGAAGCCATAGGGCGCCCGATTGTCCTGGTCTCGGTTGGCGCGCGCCGTGAACAGACGGTCAGGATCAGGAACCTCGATTGATTCGTCTCAGACCGGCAGGTCTATCTTGTATGCCTTGAGCGCCGCGTCGATCCTCGCTGCCGTCTGTTCATCCGGCTCGGTAAGGGGGAGCCGGGGTTTCCCCGCGGCGAAGCCAGCCCTGTTAAGCGCGTACTTCACTGGAATGGGGTTGGAGACCAGGAACATGGCGTTGACCAGCGGCAGCAGCCGGCGATGCTCGGCGGCGGCGCCCCTGGTGTCGCCGCTGGCGAACGACTCCATCATATTCTTGAGCTGTCGCCCGACCAGGTGGGAGACAACGCTGACGACGCCGTAGGCCCCGAGCGCCATCAGTGGCAACGTGTCACTGTCGTTCCCGCTGTAGACAAGGAAGCTGGAAGGCGTTCCCTGGATTATCTTGCTCGCCTGTTCCAGGTTTCCGCTTGCTTCCTTGAGAGCGAAGATATTGTCGATCTTCGCCAGCTTGATGACGGTCTCAGGGGCGAGGTTGGTGATAGTGCGGCTGGGCACGTTATACAGCACGCAGGGCAGCCTGGTTGCTGCGGCGATGGCGTTGAAGTGTGCAAATAGCCCCTCCTGGGTCGGCTTGTTGTAGTAGGGGACAACCAGCAGGCAGGCGTCGGCGCCAGCTTGCTCAGCCTCGCGGGTCAGCTTGATGCTCTCCTCGGTGCAGTAGCTTCCCGTGCCAGCGATCACTGAGCCGCGCGTTCCGACTGCTGCTTTCACCTCGGAGAAGAGGCGCAGCTTCTCCTTATGGGTCAGGGTGGGCGATTCCCCGGTGGTCCCGGAGACGACCAAGCCATCGCTGCCGGAGCTTAACAGGGCGAGGGCCAGCTTCCGCGCCCGGGCGTAGTCGACAGCGCCCTTCTTGTCGAAGGGAGTCACCATGGCGGTTATGAGGCGTCCGAATTTGCTCGTGGCTTCGCTTGCATTCACCTGGTCCACGTCTCCCTCTCTTTGCCTTCGCGAGCAGGCTTTCGAGGACTACAGATTACACGGTGGCAAAGCCGTCGTCAAGCTACCAAGGAAGCAGGGAAGCAGAGGCTCCCGCGTAATGGGAGAAGATTTGAGCCAATTCGTCATACCGGCCCTTCGCCGCCATGGTTCCTGAGGTCCTCGAAGGATGGTTCCTGAGCCTGTCGAAGGACGGTCTCTGAGACGGTTCCTGAGGCGGCCCCTGAGGCTCTCGAAGGGCTCGAAGGATGGTTCCTGAG
>JACPRR010000007.1 GCA_016189825.1 Chloroflexota bacterium | reverse complement strand
CTTCTGGAGCGAGCCGATCGACCGTGCGGCCACCCCTCCCATGCCTAGCATAATGAACAGTAATGCCTGCCCGTTTGAGTAGGGTGTGTCATTTGTGAGCTATAAGTTTGTTATTTCCACCAGAGGAAGACCAGAATTCTCAAAGCAGTGTCCCACAGGGTATGATATGGCGACATGATCAACCTTTTCTTCGCCGTGATCCTGGGGGCAGTCCTCACCGATTGGGCCCTGGGGGTGGTCGCTGACATGCTAAACCTCAGATCGCTCAAGAATGAGCCGCCACGCGCCCTGCAGGGATTGTATGATACGACGGGATACCGGAACTCCCAGGAATACCTGCGGCAGACCACGTATTTCGGGTTTGTTAGCGGAACGTTCCAGTTGTTATTGACCCTGGCATTCTGGTTCCTGGGTGGCTTCAACGTTCTTGACCAGCTTATCAGGTCATGGGGATTGCACACCATAGTGACGGGACTGCTCTACATCGGACTCCTCGGCGCCGGCTACATGGTGGTGATGCTGCCCTTCTCGGCCTATGCGGTTTTCTCCATCGAGCAGCGTTTTGGTTTCAATCGCATGACGCCCGCGGTTTTCGTTGCGGACCGCCTGAAGGGACTGGGTCTTTCTGTCCTGATCGGCGCCCCCTTGCTGGCGGGAGTTCAGGCGGTATTCTTGTACGGCGGTACGCTGGCGTGGTTGTACTGCTGGGCTGGCGTCGCCGCGGTGTCTCTGTTCATTCAGTTCATCGCCCCAACCTGGATCATGCCCATGTTCAACAAGTTCGAGCCTCTGGGTACGGGAGATCTGCGGGAAGCCATAATGGGATACGCGGACAAGGTGGGCTATCGGGTTGAAGATGTGTTCATCATGGATGGGTCGAAGCGGTCCACCAAGTCGAACGCTTTTTTCACCGGGTTCGGCAGGAGCAGGCGCATTGTACTGTTCGATACCCTTGTCGCTGCCCACACCGTACCAGAACTGGTGGCGGTCCTCGCGCACGAGATAGGACATTACAAAAAGAAGCATGTCTTGCAGGGCGCAGTATTGGGGGTCTTGCACACCGGAATCCTTTTCTTCCTGCTGGCATTCTTCATGAAGAGCCCCGGGCTTTACGAGGCCTTTGGCTTGCAACAGCAATCGGTATATGCCGGTCTGCTGTTCTTCGGGCTGCTGTACACCCCGGTCGAACTGCTACTTTCCATGGGTTTGCAGGCCCTTTCTCGGCGCAACGAATATGAGGCGGACCGATTCGCCACGATGACGGTGGAAGACCCGAAGAACCTCGAGGAGGCGCTGAAGAAGCTATCGGTGAAGAATCTCTCAAACCTTTCGCCACATCCCTTCTATGTTCTCCTGAACTACTCACATCCGCCTCTGCTGCAAAGGATCGAGGCGATACAACGGGCCTCGGGCCGCACCGGGGGAGCGTGAGTGAGGCGCCATGTGGTTGGGGTGGTACGGGGGAGACATGACGAATTGGAGGTCTGGCAGTGCGCATCAGGTTGATCTTCCTTGGGGCTGCACGCAATGTAACTGGCTCGCGGTTCCTTCTTGAGAATAATGGTGTGAGGCTTCTGGTCGACTGCGGCCTGTACCAGGAACGGGAATTCGCGGCCCGCAACTGGGACCCCTTCCCGGCTTCGCCCAACACAATCGATGCAGTGCTGCTCACACATGCTCATCTTGATCACTGCGGACTGCTACCCAAGCTTGTGCGGGAGGGATTCCGGGGGCGGATAATGTGCACTGAAGCTACTGCTGAGCTGATCAGGATAACGCTCATGGATTCTGCTCACATCCAGGAAGAAGACGCGCTGATAAAGAAGAAGCGGCACCAGAGAGAGGGGAGAGTCGCGCCATATCCGGAGATCCCGCTGTACACGGCGCGGGACGCCGAGTCCGTCTTTCGACTTATTCAGCCGGTGCGCTATGGCGACGAGTTTTCGCTGGCTAAGGGCATGTCCGCATGCTACTACGATGCCGGCCATGTGCTGGGCTCGGCGATGGTCGTCCTGCGACTGAAGGAACGGAACGAGACGCGTACGTTGCTTTTTTCGGGCGATGTTGGCCGTCCCGATGAGCCTATTCTTGAGAACCCGACAGTCTTCCGGCACGCAGACTACGTGTTCGTCGAGTCAACCTATGGCGACCGCTTGCACGAGAGCCGGGAGGCAGGTATAGACCAATTGGCTGAGGCGATAAACGCGACCGTGGGGTCAGGTGGGCACCTGATTGTGCCGAGCTTCGCGCTGGAGCGTTCGCAAGACCTCTTGTACTATGTCAATCGACTCCAGTTAGAGGGCAGGGCGCCACGGCTGAAGGTGTACCTGGACAGCCCGATGGCCGTCAGCGTCACCAAGGTGTTTGAGCGACATCCGGAGTTGTTCGATCGTGAGATGAGCCGCCTGGTTCAGGGCGGCAAATCGCCGTTCGCGTTTCCCGGACTGAAGTTGGTTTCGACGGTAGAAGATTCCAAGGCTATGCACGATTTGCCCGGGCCGCACATGGTGATAGCTGGTTCCGGGATGTGCAATGCGGGTCGGGTCAAGCACCACCTGGCAAATGACATCTCGAATCCGAAGAACACCGTCCTTTTTGTCGGATTCCAGGCGGCCGGGACCCTGGGGCGACAGATCGCCGACGGCGCCAGAGAGGTTAGGATCTTCGGCGAGAGCCACGCCGTGAGGGGCAGGATAGTGCAGATACACGGTTTCTCGGCACATTCCGACAAGGAAGAGTTGCTGCGGTGGCTATCGAACATCAAGCGTAATCCGAACCGAACTTTTGTAGTGCATGGCGAAGAGGAGAGCGCTCTGAGATTCGCTGACTCGATCAGGGACAGGTTGAAGTGGACTGCGGACGTTCCCAGGTACCGAGAAGAAGCGATACTCGAGTAGGCGGAGGGTGGCCCCAGACTGCCGCATCTCCAGCACTGCTCGCCGCCGGGGCGGCAAGCAGTGCTGCCCCGGGAAATCCGTGCGGGCGGGCGGGCTAAGGAAGTAACGCCTGCGAAGGGATGCTACAGGTTCTTTTCCTGGACGCCCAGGGACTCCAGCTCGGACTTGTCGGAGGCCGCGTGTGAGTCCAATATCCCGGCGACCAGTTGGCGCATCCGCTCGCGGGCCCTTTCCTTTGCCGCCGGAGAGCTGCGGACTGCTTCTTTGACGGATTTCCATTCCTCGACGACCAGCGCGGTCAGCCGTTGGCGGTCGAATGGCATTCCTTCTTCAAGTCCCTGCTCCGCAGCCTCGACAACCCTGTTAGTGACAGCCCGCTTGATGCGATCAAATGTCAGAACCTCTTCGCCAGCGTAGGGACGACTGGGCATGGTGCGTGTCCTCCTCAGTTCCTTTAGAGCTAATTATGTGACCTTCGCCGGGCTAAGTCAATGGTCTTTGGATTGCCACGTGCCGGGCGACCACCTCTTTTGTCCCTATGACGTTGAGCTTGGTGAACAGGAAGTAGAACTGGTCTTCGAGTGCCTGCATGATTAGCTCGAGCTGGGCTGGGGGAACGTCCCACAGTTCCCTTTTGAAGTCGCCCAGCGCCTTCTTCCGGGTCTTATACAGGAACTGCTCATCAGTTTCTCCGCGCTTCCGCTCGTCCTTGTATGTTTCCATCAGATGCTTGTTGACCCGTGCAGACAAGTCTCCGGGGAACTGCTTGCTGTCGAAGATGATGTTCTGGAAACCAGTGGCGAGGTGAACTTCGACAGCGCCATTGCGCGGGAACAGCTCGAAGGCGTTCTCTGGCAGAGTCGAAGCGCCGTGCTGGACCGCGCCAGCGAGGCCGTATCGATCGCGTGCCACTGCAGATAGGTCGCGGAGCGTGTCGAAATCAAGCTGCACCTTTGCGATCGATCCGTCGGGCAATACCACGCCACCATGGGTGGTCCCGGTCTGCACACTTATCTTCGATATGCTCTTGGTGCCGGCGCCGAGCAGAGGTAGGTAGCCTTTCATGAATGCGTTGAGATCGGCGACGGTGCTGTTGCGGCCGCCGACCTCGCCTATCTCACCTCCGACAGAGACCGCTACCCCTTTGGGCTCGATCTTGCGCACGAACTGCGTCATCCGCGCGGTGACTTTACAGTTATCCTCCTGCTGCTTTTCCAGGCCCTCTTTCTTCAGGTCGACGAGTGTCGAGGCGTCGATGTCGATATTGAAAAAGCCAGCGTCCACCGCCTCCTTAATGAGGTCTTCGATAGCGGCAAGCTCCTTCTCGGGCTCGGTGGCGAACTTTGCGGAGTTGACCTGGAAGTGGTCCCCCTGGATGAAGACCGGTCCTCTGAATCCCTCGCGGACCGCCGCGGCAAGCACACAGGCGGAATATTCACCGGGGCGTTGCTTCGTGTAGCCGATCTCGGAGCGGGCTATTTCGAATATGAACGCCCCCGCGTTGGCTTTGGCTGCCGCCCTGAATACCGCCCGGGCGACGTCGAAAGTTATGCCTCTGATGTTGATCGCGGGCACCGTTATTCCCGTGAATAGCCGCTTCCCGGCAGCCTCATAAAGGCCCTGTATGCTGGCGGGGACAGCGCCCTGTTCCAGGGCGAGCTTGCGTATGGATGCCCGGCTTCGTTCGCGGGCCTGTTCGTCGGCCCCGAACACAGCCTCCCTGACCAAGACACCGACATCCTGCCTGCGAGATACTGTGCCAACCGATGGCATCGGGTCTCGTTCCTGTTCTCTGCGCATTGTTTCCCCCTCCTTTTACTTAGTTAGTATCGTCCGGCGTCCATTATACCTGTCCGTGTCATACTGTGTCTTGACGTCCACCAAACTTAGTTTGCCGATGACATCGCTGATGGGCACTGCAATGAAGCCGCCGCCGCGGTAGCTCACCATTCTGCCGTACGATTTGCGCACGATGAGGTCCATCGCGGCGATGCCGAAGTACCTGCCCATCCGCCGGTCATAGGCGCATGGCGCGCCTCCCCTCTGCAAGTGAGAAAGCACGATACTGCGGGTCTCCAGCCCGGTGGAGCTACATATCTCGTCGGCGAGGAACTCCGCGATGCCACCCAGCGCCTTGTGGCCAAAGCTATCCGTGGCCATACTGCGTACGAATTCCGTGTACCCCGCAGGTTTGGCGCCTTCAGAGGCCACGATAATGTCGTAGCGGGCGCCTGCTCTTCTCCCTTCGAGGACAAGCTCGTTGACCTTATGAAGGGAGAATTCATGCTCTGGTATCAAGATGAGGAAGGCGCCCGCAGATTCGCCGCCTTCGAGGGCGAGCCATCCCGCATTCCTGCCCATTGTCTCCACAACAAAAATTCGCTCGTGCGACCCGGCTGTAGTGCGAAGGCGGTCTATCTCCTCAGTAATGATGTTCAGCGCCGTTTCGAATCCGAGGGTGTACTCGGTGCCGACAAGGTCTTTGTCAATCGTCTTTGGTATGCCGACAACGTTCACCCCTTCCTCGTGCAGCCTCGCCGCAACACTCAGCGTGTCGTCACCGCCGATGACGACGATGGCCTCCAGCCCAAGTTGCCGAATATTGTTAAGGGCAGCTTTGGAGCGGTCGTTCTTCGGGTCATAGGGGTTAGTACGCGACGTCCCGAGCATGGTGCCTCCGTACCGGTCCCAGGTACGTACCACCCCCTGGTCAAGGGCCATCACACTCGGCTGCTCGGTGCCGACAAGCCCCTTCCAGCCGTCCCGTATGCCCACGACCTCGTACTGGATACCTCTTTCGGCAGTCAGCCTTTCGTCTAGCGCGCTCTTCACCACCCACTTGATCGCTGGGTTCAAGCCGGCGCAGTCGCCGCCGCCGGTCAGGATGCCTATCCTCGACTTCTTCATGCGTGCTTACATTCTATCACTGTCTGTCCAGACTGGAAGTGTTCCCCAGGGATCACGGGCGCCGGTACAGGTTTTCGAGCGCTTGCCGGACCTCCGGATAGGCGAAGTGGAACCCGATGGCCTTCAGTCTCGCGGGATGGACCTTCTCACTGGCGAGGACCATGCTGGCGAGGTCATTGAAGATCATCTTCAAGGCCCATTTCGGCGCAAAGAACAGGTGGGGCCGGCGCATGACCGACGCGAGCGTGCGCGAAAACTCACGGTTCCTCACCGGGTGAGGCGAGGAAGCGTTCACGGGTCCGCTCAGGTCCTGGCTCTCTACAGCGCGGACATAGATTGCGACGAGGTCATCGAGGTGGATCCAGGAAAACCACTGCTTCCCATCCCCCAGTGGGCCGCCGAGCCCCAGGCGGTAGATGGGTTCGATCTTCGAGAGCATGCCCCCGTGTCCCAACACCGGCGCTGTCCTGATCTGCACAGTGCGCAACCCCAACCCTTCAGCCTTGCGAGCCTCCTCCTCCCAGCCAATGCAGACGGAGGCGAGGAAGTCATCGCCGGGCGCCGATGACTCGTCAAGGTCCTCTTCACCGCGGTCGCCATAGTAGCCAATGGCCGAGGCCGAGATTAGAGCTCCGGGCCGTCGTTTTAGCTTTGCCAGGCACGATACAAGGCTGGCCGTCCCCTGAATCCTGGTGTCTCGTATCTGCTTTTTGGAGACTTCGTCCCACCGGCCGAACAGGTTCTTGCCCGCGAGATGGAGGACGGCGTCCGCCGCCTCGAAATGCGATGGCTCCAACTCCCGCCCGCCGAGGTCAGCCTCAACGAAACCGACAGGCCACCGGGGTGGCCGGTGATCAAGTACGGTGATCCGGTGGCCGTGGTCAAGCAGGACCGGAATCAGGCGGCTGCCGACAAATCCCGAGCCCCCGGTGATGACGAGTTTCATGCCCGTGCCCTCCTGAGTGAGTCCAGTAACAGGTACCTCTGTCTCAGGACTTGTCCTTGAAGACTCCAGAAAACGTAGTGGCCGACGCCCCTGTCGACCAGGCAAGCGGGCGGACATCCTTCGGCAGCGCCCTTCGGCAGGCTCAGGGGAACCTCAGGACAGGCTTCGGTCCCCTGCGCGCCATGGCGGCTTGGACGTCCCCGGTTGCTTCATGACAGACAAACTGTGCCACAACGTAGCTGGCGAGGAAATGCCCGGCCAGCTTCCGCTTGTGCTTGTGCTGGAAGACTCTGCACTATCTGACCG
>JACPRR010000006.1 GCA_016189825.1 Chloroflexota bacterium | reverse complement strand
TATCCCGTTGTACCGATCCAGCAGCTCCTTCTTCGTGTTCAGGGGAACCGCCCGGTGGCTCCTGCCTGAGCGCCCGGCCTCTACCACGTCGGTCACGGGATCGACGTGGGCAAAGTAGCTCCGCTCGTGCGCTGTCATCCTAGCCTGCTTCACCACAGCTTCAGCCTTGGTCCTCAAGTCTTCGACATCGTTGAACGTGGCGAAAGCCCATCCACCGTTCACCAGGGCGCGGACACAGCCGCCGCGCCCGGAGGAACGCCCGACCTCTTCGAGCCGTCTGCCGCGGTAGCTGAGCTGTGTCGACTCGCTTTCATCCACGCGCACTTCTACATGGTCGGCGTCGTGGCCGCGCACCGCATCGAGCAACGCGTCATGCAACGAACCGCTCACCTTGTTCATGGATTGAATCCACTCCGTATTCCCAGAAGAAGCCGGGATGCTGGCAAACACACATTCAGCGCAAAGGGAATTTCCACAATGAGAATACCACACGATGTCAAACCGTTCAAAGGCGGCGTAGTTTGTCGTTGCCCCAACAGGGCCTTATAATGACTGTACGATACCTTCCGGGGGGCCAGCTTCAAGAGGTCGGCCCATCCGAACAGGACTTGAACGATGGGCGCAGTTGAAGCCACCACATGCGTTCGCTACTCGGGCGGGGCTTGGGCCGGAGAACCCACTTTAGTCCCACGGGAAAATCCGCTCACCATCTACGTGAACGGCCGCGAGATGGCTACAGTGCTGTGCACACCCGTCAACATGAACTTCCTGGTCGTAGGGTTCCTCTACTCGGAGGGGCTCATCCAGAGCATCAAGGATGTGACCACCATCCGGGTCTGTGACGACGAGCAAGAAGCGGACGTTCGGCTGGCCCACCAGGTGTCGCTGCCGGCGCCCCGGGTATTGACCTCGGGTTGTGGCGGGGCGCCAGCCGGGCGGCACGCTGAGTCGCCCGTATCCTCCGACCTCACGGTATCGCCTGCACTTGTCCAATCGCTCATGAAGCAATTGCTGGAAACGGCTGGTACGCACCGGGAGTACGGAGGACTCCATACCTCGGCCCTTGGTGACGAGAGCGGGCTGGTGGCAGTTGCCGAGGACATAGGAAGGCACAACACGCTGGACAAGATACAGGGCGAGTGCCTTCTCAGAGGCATCGCGACGCGCGACCGCGTGCTGCTCAGCACCGGACGGATGTCTTCAGAAATGATTGGTAAGGCGGCGCGGATGGGAGTGCCGGTAGTGGTGTCACGGAGCGCCACGACCGACCGAGCCATTGCGCTCGCCGATAAGTTGGGTATCACCGCTATCGGGTATGCGCGTGGTGAACGATTCACCGTCTACTCGCATCCGCAGCGGGTCAGAGCACAGGAACAAGGCATGGCGTGTAGCCATAGGAGGTAGTACATGTTCAAGAGTTTTGGGTTGCCGGAGCTTCTCATCATTCTTGTTATCGTCCTGCTGATCTTCGGCGCAGGCAAGCTGCCCCAGATCGGCGGAGCGATCGGCAAGAGCATCAAGGAGTTCAGGAAGGAAAAGGACACTGGCCCGGAAAAGACCCCGGAAAAGACCACTGTCCAGGCCTCGCAGACGGAAAAGAAAGAGGCCAAGAGCTAGTACTGCACAAACGGAAGGCTCAAACTTGGACTTTCTAGGTCTTGGCACTGGAGAATTGGTCGTCGTCCTCATCGTGGCTCTGATATTCGTCGGCCCCGAGAGGATGGTCGGCGTCGCGCGCTCACTGGGGCAGTGGACCCGCCGCATCGGCCAGGCGGGCAAGGAATTCACCAGCCAGCTTGAAAAAGAGGTTGAGTTCGACAAGACCGCGAAAGAGCTGAAGGTCGCCGCCGGCAAGGGCGGAGAGACCCTCAGCGGCCTGTCGCAGCGCCTCAACCAGGCGGGCAGAGAGGTCAACCGCCAGATCAACGAGGAGTTGAGCCTGGAGGACAGGCCGACGGCCGCCGCGGCGTCTCTCGCTGCGCCGGACCGCGCTGGACCGGGCAGCCCGCTGGCGCCGGAGAACGCCGAGCCGGTGGCAGAATCAAGGGCCTCGGAAGGTAGTGTTGGCGATAGAGCAGGCACTGGACTCAAACAGCCCTAGCGCCGCGGCCGAGGAGGCCGTGGGGCGAAAGCTGTCGCTGCGAGAGCATCTACTCGAGCTGCGCAAGCGCCTCGTCTACTCGGCGATAGCGGTCGCGGTGACCACCGGCGCTACCTTCGTCTTCACCAACCGGATCATGGCCTTCCTGGAAAGGCCTCTGGGCGGCGTCAAGCTCGTCTATCTGGAGCTCACCACGCCTCTCGTCGTCTGGTTCAACGTCGCCCTGACCGTCGGTATCGCCGCCGCGACACCCTTTGTCCTGCTGCAAGTCGTCAGATTTGTCGCGCCCGCGCTTTATCCCAGGGAGAAGGTCTTCCTCTATTCGATGTTGCCGGCGGTGCTCTTCGCCTTTACTCTGGGCGCCGCCTTCGCCTACTTTGTCCTCATCCCCCCTGCCTTCAAGTTCTTGCTCACCTTCGGCGGCGAGATCGCCACACCCTTGCTGACCATCGACAAGTACATTTCGCTGGTCACCAGGCTGGTCTTCTGGATCGGGATTGTCTTCGAATTGCCCATCGCAGTTTTCATACTGGCCAGGATCGGCATCGTAAGCGCGCGCATGCTTTGGAGGATGTGGCGCTGGGCGGTGCTCGGGGCCTTCGTTGCCGCGGCCGTGATCACTCCGACGCCGGACCCCGTGGACCAGCTCATCGTCGCCGTACCGCTCATCGTCCTCTACGGCATCAGCATCCTGCTGGCCCATTTCGCCCAGGCGGGCCGCAAGAAACGTCAGGCAGCCCCGTAGTACCAAGTCGCATCACTTCGCGCAATATCGAATCGGAGTCGCTCTTATCCAGTGGGTGGTCTGGGGCTACATGGCGCTGGGCTTGAATATGCTGAACACCGCGCCCTGTGGGTCCTGGACAGCGGCGAAGCGGCCCACCTCTGGTATGGTCTTAGGTTGCAGGAGCACTTTGCCGCCAAGCGATTGCGCCTTTTTCGCCGCTCGGCCTACCACGCCCACCTCGAAATAGGCCATCCACGCTGGCGGCATCGGGGGCATGTCCTTGGTCATATCGAAGATGCCGGCAACGTCCTTGCCCGCAACCCTGAGCAGCGTGTAGTCCATGGGGCCAGGCATCTTTGATGTCTCCAGGCCGAGAAGGGCCGAGTAGAAGCGGGCGGCCTTCTTCGAGTCGGTGGTGACAAGCTCCACCCAGTTAAGCGCACCCACTTCGTCCCGAATCCGGCAGCCAATGTGATTCTTCGGCTGCCACAAGGCGAAGAACGCCCCCAGCGGGTCCTGGGCCATCGCCATCCGCCCGGCCTCCATGACATCGAAGGGAGGCATCACGAGGTTGCCGCCGAGTCCTTTCACCCTGGCGGCGGTCTGGTCGACATGGGCCACGGTGAAGTAGACCGTCCAGTGCGCCGGCATACTCTTCTTTTCTTCGGGGCTCTGCTCGTACAAGGCCGCAGCATCAAGTCCCCGTATCTGCTGGATGTGATAGAACCTGCCCTCTCCCATTGGCTGCGGGCTGTCCTTCCAGGAGAACAAGGCCCTGTAGAAGGCGAGAGCGCCCTTCTCGTCGGTCGTGGCAAGCTCGACCCACGACGGCGAGCCCGGTGCATACTTCTTGACTTCCGGCACGTTGTCCCTCCTAGTGGCACGTGCGTGCAGACCGGCCCGTTCCCCAGCGGCCACGCCTCATTCCCATCATACCACCCACGCACGCGTGGCAACGGCTGCTGCGAGCCATCCGGAGGAGGCGGCTTCCAGGAAGGGCCTACGAGCTCGCCCAGAGCACGTCGCCGCAGAGCCCTTCCGGGTGGGGACGCGCCAGGAATGCGGCGATGGCTGGCTTTTCCTTGCCGAGGACGGTGTTCTCGCCGTGGCCGGGATAAACAGCGGTGGCATCGGGCAACCCGATGAGCTTCGCCTTGATCGAGTCCAACTCCGCGCGGAGCGCCTCCGGCGTCTTCGTCTTCCCCGGCCCACCGGGGAACAGGGTGTCACCGGAAAAGAGGCGAACGCCATCGTACAGGGAGATGCTCCCCGGCGTGTGCCCCGGCGTGTGCATCACCTTCAGTCGCGCGCCGGGCAGGGAGATAACGTCGCCGTCGCGAAGCAACCGCTCCGGCCTTAGCCGGACACGGTCGACTTCCTCTTCGTACATCGCTACCGGCACCTTCAGGGCTTGCCTCAAATCCTCAAGGGCCCAGATGTGGTCCTTGTGGCTATGCGTCAGCACGATGAGGTCGACCTTGAGACCTTCGACAGCGGGCAATATCTCCGCAGCCGTGCCCGGGGCGTCGATGATGATCGCCCGGGCCGTCCCGGTGCTGGCCACGACATAGCAATTCGTGTTCCACTGGCCGAGGGCCATCTTCTTGATTTCGATATTCTGCTCGCTGACGCTCATTTGTCAGACCCCCTCTACTGATGCCCCGGCCACAAGGCCAGCGCAATCTGCATGTCCCGCGCATTCTAGCAAGCCAGGCAGCGGCCCGCAAGCGTATGATAGAATCCAGCGGAGTCCGCCGGATATGAAGCCCTTCCTCCTGGTAAATGCGAATACTGTGAGGCCGCCGGTCGCCCCGGTCGGGCTCGAGTACGCCGGCCACGCCCTGCTCGCCGCCGGCATACCCCTCGAGGTCGTCGACCTTGCCTTCGAGCCGGACTGGAAGGCGGCGCTTGCCAGGGCGACCGCTGGCGGGCCGCTCGCTGTCGGCATCACGGTGCGCAATACCGATGACTGCTGTTTCGCCACCGGGAGGTCCTTTCTACCATGGATCGCTGAAGTAGTGGCGGAGGCGAAGCGGACGACCGACGCGCCGGTGGTGCTTGGCGGGGTTGGCTTTTCCACTGCGCCGCAGGATGTGCTTGCGGCAACGGGCGGCGACCTTGGCGTCCACGGAGAGGGAGAGCAGGCGCTGGTGATGCTCGCCCGTGCGCTTGCCGGGGGCGGCGGCGCAGCGCGCGTCGCCAGCCTTCCCAACCTGGCCTACCGCGACGGCCCGCGGATAAGACTGACGCCCCGGCGCTCCCTGGACCTGACCCGGATGCCGCTGCCCAGGCGCCGCCTCTTCGACAACCCCCGCTACCAGCGCGAGGGGGCTATGGTCGGCATCGAGACCAAGAGAGGCTGCTCCGGCTCATGCGTGTTCTGCGCCGACCCGGTGGCAAAGGGGAAGACCATCCGCGCCAGGCCGCCTTCGATTGTCGCCGATGAGTTCGAGGACCTGCTCTCCCAGGGAGTAACCTGGTTCCACCTGTGCGACGCGGAGTTCAACATTGCGCCCCTGACCGCCTCCGACCACGCCAGGGAGGTATGCCAGGCGCTCATCAGCCGCGGCCTCGGCGAGCGGGTGCGGTGGTTCGCCTACTGCTCGCCGGCGCCCTTCGACCGGGAACTTGCGCTCCTCATGAAACGGGCAGGCTGCGCCGGAATCAACTTCGGCGTCGACTCACTCGATGATGCCCAGCTCAAAAGGCTGGGCAAGGGTTTCCGCAGCGCGGACGTCGAGGCGGTGGCAGGGATCATGAAGCAGACCGGATTCAACTACATGTTCGATCTCCTCTTCGGCGGTCCCGGCGAAACCGAGGCCACCGTGCGCACAACGATCGAGGAACTGCGCAGGTTGGATGTACCGCTGGCGGGGGCGGCGGTTGGCGTCAGGGTTTACCGGGGCACTCCGCTGTGGGAGATGGCGGCCAGGGGGATGCTCACGCCGGGACTGCGCGGGGAACCTTCCTCGCTGACCACGCCCCTGTTCTACGCGGCGCCGGAGTTGGGAGATGACCCCTTGTCGCTGGTCGCCAGCATCGCCGGCGACGATCCCCGGTTCATGGTGCTCGCCGCGCCCTCCGCAAAGGGCAGCTACAACTACGCCGGCGACGAGGTGCTCACCAGGGCGATCGCCAGGGGCGCCCGCGGCGCATATTGGGACATACTGAGGCAGGCACGCAGTTCCTGACTGTCGTCGAATACTACCCCTTGTGCCCCGGCGCAGTCAGGCCCATATCCCTAGCGATTGCTATCCCCTACCCCGTGTTATATACTTGGAGCCACTCGGTAGCACAAAGCCCCTCCTCCTTCCTTCGGAGGCTAGCCGGGGCATGGGGGTGAGTTATGAAGCTTTCCTGCCTTCAGGAGAACCTTTCCCGCGGCCTGTCTATCGTGGGACGCGCCGTCGCCACACGCACCACGCTGCCCATAACGCAGAACGTGTTGCTGTCCACCGATGAAGGGCGCTTAAAGCTGGCCGCCACCAACCTTGAGATCGCCATAGTCACCTGGGTGGGTGCACAGGTGGAAGAGGAGGGCGCGATCACCATACCGGCCAAGCTGCTTGCCGATTTCGTCGGCTCGCTCCCCGCGGACAAGGTGGAAATGACCCTGCCGGCGGGAAGCAAGGTGATGGAACTGCGCTGCGCCCGTTTCCAGGCGCGGATAACGGGCTCGGACGCGGACGACTTCCCGCCCATCCCCAGGCTGGGCGAGGGCGTCACCACGGCAGTAGCTGCCGACGAGTTCCGCCAGGCTGTGACGCAGGTGACGCTGGCCGCGGCGACAGAGGATGTGCGCCCTGTGCTTACCGGCGTACAGTGCGAGTTCGAGGGCGACACCTTGACCATGGCTTCCGCCGATGGCTTCCGGCTTGCCATGAGGACCCTCTCGCTGGCGCAGCCGGTCGCGGAGAAAGTGTCCGCCATCATACCGGCGAAGACATTGAACGAGCTGGGCCGGCTGGCTGCCGACCAACAGGATCCGATTCAGATCACGCTCAGCCCGCAGAAGGGCCAGGTCCTGTTCAAGCTGAAGAGCGTCGAGATGGTGTCGCAACTGGTCCAGGGCACCTTCCCCAACTACCGCCAGCTCATACCGCAGAGCCACACCAACAAGGCAGTCGTGCCCGTTGCTGAGTTCATGCGGGCGACCCGCATGGCCTCCATCTTCGCTCGCGACGGCAGCGGCATTGTGCGCCTGGTGATCAACCCCGGAGAGGGCGTGGCCGCGGGCAAGATGGTCGTCTCCGCGCGTGCCGACGAGGTGGGCGACAACGTCGGCGAGCTCGACGCCAAGGTTGAGGGCCAGCCCTCCAAGATCGCGTTTAACAGCAAGTACCTTACCGATGTCCTCGGCGTGGTGAAGCAGGCTGAGGTCACCCTCGAGACCACTACTCCCTCCAGCCCCGGCGTCCTCCGCCCCATCGGCGACGACTCTTTTGTCTACGTCGTTATGCCCATGTTCGTGCAATGGTAGCACAGAAACTTGGAATCTGGCCAAACAGCTTCACTCCAGATTTGCCGACTACCACATTGATTTGAAGGGCTTTCAAGGCTAGGCGCTTGTCCTCGAAGCCAAAGCTATCAAGCTTCTGGACAACTTTTGCGCAATAATCTCTGACTTGGTCGCTGACTTTATCCAGTGACTCGGTTTGCCGTTTCTGCTTTTCAAGCTTGAGAATGTCAGTCTCCAAATCCGCAACTCTGCCAGTAAGGACCGCCGTTAGATTCGCGTCGGATCCGTCTTGTGGGCGTGCGAGCACAAAGTTCTTAGTGGGCAACTGACGCATAGC
>JACPRR010000093.1 GCA_016189825.1 Chloroflexota bacterium | reverse complement strand
TGGCCAGCGGCGCCTTCTACGGCATACCCATTGCGGTCCAGCCGATGAAAGCAGCCTCTGCTGCGGTGCTCATCCAGGGAATGACGCCGGCGCAGGTGGCGGCAGGCGCCATAATTATTGGCCTGTTCTTCCTCATCGCCGGGGCCAGTGGCCTGATCGGCCTTTTGGCCAGGATCACGCCGCGTTGGACGACAGCCGGCATACAGCTCGGCCTCGGCATTTCCCTGGCCTGGTTGGGACTCAAGATGGCGTGGTCACAGCCGCTGCTCGGGGCTGTGGTAGCCGGCACAATGGCGGTGCTTCTTTTCAGGCGCAGCAGGATTCCCGCGGCGCTGGTCGGCCTTGCTGCCGGTATAGGGCTCGCATATGTAATGGGAATCAACGAAGGGCTGCCCGCATTGCGCTGGGGCTTGAATCTGCCCCATGGGATTGTGCCAGCGCCAGGGGATTTCCTTCACGCCGCCTACCTGGCAGTCCTGCCCCAGGTTCCTCTCACGCTCACCAATGCCATCATCGTTACTGCGGCGCTGGCGAAGCAATACTTTCCCAGGGAAGAGCACCATGCCACCGTGCGCAACCTTTCGCTTTCCACCGGCATCGCCAACCTGCTATCGGCGCCGCTGGGCGGCTACATGATGTGCCATGGCGCCGGTGGGCTCGCCGGCCACTATCGCTTCGGAGCGCGCACGGGCGGCGCTCCAGTGATAATCGGCGCGATATTCCTGTTCCTCGGCCTCTTCCTCGGCAGCGGGGGGCTGGCGCTTCTGGCCCTGATTCCCCAAGCCGTTATCGGCAGCCTGCTGCTATTTAGTGGAATGGAGCTGGCCGCATCCTCGCGGGTATGGCAGCCTGTGAACCGGGCGACCGCGCTGGCTGCCGGAGTCGCCCTCCTGGCCATAATCCTGAACCCGGCCGTCGCCTTCGCCGCCGGCCTGATCGCTGCCCGCACACTCCGGAGGTGGCTCCAGGCCATTTCCATGCCCGCGCCAGGAGCCGGAAGCGAGACTGCAGACCTGTGCCCTGGCGACGCTGGACTCCGGACCAAGTAAGGCTGCCCGCGCTACCTCCCGCCGCCGCTGTCCCTTTCCAACCTCAGGGCCAGGAATGACCGGTCCTGCTGTATGACGAATTCCACCCGCACCCTGGAGCCAACCACCAACCGGTCGTCGATGCGGGTATTGTTGTCAACTTTGAATGTCTTTCCGCTTATCGTCCATGCGGTTGCGGCCTTCGCCTCGACGGTGCCCGAGAAACGGGACTCCCCGGGCTTGCCCTGCCTGTCTTCCTTTATCCTGGTTGCCAGGTCGGACCCGTCCGGCAACCTGACGAAGTCCACCCGCACCTGCTTGCCGACATCAGCGTCTCGCTCAATCCGGGTGGCGGCATTCACCTTGAAGGTGCGGCCCATCACTACCCAGGCATCCGCCCCTTTGCGCTCCGCTATGCCGGTGAAACGCAGCTCCTCCTGGCCGCCGGTCTCGATTTCGGTGGCACGGTTCGAGCCGTCGGGCTGCGCCACGAACTCCACTCTCACCATCACGCCAACCTCGATCCCCTGGTCAATCACCGTGTTGCTATCCACCTTGAAGGTCTTGCCACCTATTACCCAGGCGTCCGCTCCTATCGATTGGACAACGCCGGCAAAGTGGAAATCGTCGCGTCCGGCCGTCTCTATTTCCAGCGCCAGCAGCGAACCGTCCTGTTGCCTGATGAACTCCACACGGGCCAGGGTACCGATGTTAAGCCCCGAGTCAAGCTTCGTGCTGGCGTCGACCTTAAAGGTCTTGCCGCCGATAGTCCACTGTGTCGCGGACTTGGACTCGATCTTGCCAGTAAAATGGTCGTCCTCCGGCTCCTCCGCCTCGATCTTCGTCGCCAGCATCGAACCATCCGCTCGCTTGACGAACTCCACTTTCACCACAGCGCCAACGTCAAGAATGCCCCTGAGACGCGTCTTCTGGTCTATCGCGAAAGTCTTGCCCCCGACCACCCAAGAGGAAACCGACTTCGACTCGACCGTGCCGGTGAAACGGCCCTCCTTCGCCGCGTCGGTCTCGATCTCAAGCGCCAGCATCGAGCCGTCCTGCAAGACGACGAACTCCACCCTCGCCAGCATCCCTACGCTTAGCCCACGGTCAAGTGTGGTGCGGCTGTCCACTTTGAACGTCTTTGTCCCGATCACCCAGGCGTCGCTGCTGATCGACTGTATCACGCCGGTGAAGTGGAAGTCTTCAAGCCCCCTGGCGCGGTTCTCATCTTCCCTTCCCCGCCGCTCCTCTATCTTGCTCATGACCCGGGCGCCATCGCTCGTCCTGACCTCGACTCTGACCTGCTTTTCGACCAGGTCTCTGACGCCAGCCGGCGCCTGCGCTTCCTCTACGCGCACGCGGACGATGCTCCCGTCATCAAGCCTTATCACAATTTCCCTGCCGTCGAGCGCCTGGAGCAACCCGCGTATCTCTTCTCCGCTGACCTGCCGGCCGCACCCGCCGGCTACGAGCACCAGCGCGGATACGACGGGAAACAGCCAACCCAGTATGTTTCTGACATGCCTCATGGGACTACCTCCTTTTCTCCACCCGACCACTCATCCGCATAATATGATAGACCCTGTGGGATTACGAAGGCGCAAAACGAGGGCGGGGAAATGTCGAATTTATGTTGAATCGCACAGGGAGGTCGCCGGCAGGACCACTTTCGTCATCAGGTCGGCGACCGATCTCAAAGTCTCATCATCCGGGGAGGACAGGGGGGGGCCGCACACAGACCGGGAAGCCCGGTATCCTGACGGCAAGTCCGGCCTTGGCGACAGCGATCTCCAGCGCACTCCGGCTCTTGCGATAAGCTGCCCACAGGTCCAGGACCTTCTGCCAGCGCAGAGCTTTGTCTTTGCGTCCCCCGGCAAAAGCTTGTGTTATCCCCAGCGGGCATTCCGGCACCGCATTGCCTCCCCCGGTAACAAAGCCGTCAAGACCTCTTTCCAGCGCCTCAAACGCGAGCGTGTCGCTGCCGAAGAAGACCTGCAGCCCGGGCCGGGCTGACTTCAATCCTGCGGCAACGCCAAGGTCCCCGCCGGAGTCCTTGATTCCCCGTATCATGCCGTTTGCTTCGCAAAGCGCTGCCAGGAGCTCGCGCGTGATTTCGACGTTTGTGTGCCTCGGGAAGTTGTACAGCAAGGCCGGTATGGCGCTTCTTCGCAATACCGATTGGAAGAAGGCCATCAGCCCGCTTGAGGTGGCGTTGGAGAAGTAGTAGGGAGGCAGTATGATGACCCCATCCGCACCGGTATCTGAGGCGTGTTCCAGAAGCGATGTGCAGTCCTTTGCAGCGCACGCGCTGATATTGGCTATCAGGCAGCCCGCAAAGTGGAGGCGGCAGAACTCGAGCACACGCTTCCTCTCCGCGATTGTCATCGAGGGGAACTCCCCGGTGGTGCCGTTCACGATCAGCGTTCGCGCTCCGGAGCCATGGAGAAAGCCGAGGTACTCATCGAGGGCTGAGAAGTCGATCCTGCCCCCGCGGTCGAAGGGCGTCACTATGGCGAAGATCGGCCCTTGAAATGTCACAGCTCGTATCATGATCGCTGCTTTCGCCTCGCGGTAATCATATAGTGATAGGGGCCGGTCCCTGCGGTGGCCTCCACAACCAGTCCGGCGGACTCGATCAGCGCCGTTGCCCTGGCCTCATCGAAGCGCTTTTCCAGCGGCGGGCCGAAGGCCATTGACTCCTTCTTCCAATCCAGGTTTGCCAGCCGGCCCCGGGGCTTCAGCATGCGCTCGGCATTACTCAACACCTTTTCCGGCTCCTCGAAGTCGTGGAGCACGATGCCGAAGAACACGACATCGGCGCATGCTTCGCAGAACACGGCGTCCTCAGCCCTGCCCACTGCCAGCGTGAGGTTCCCCAGGCCTTCTGCGGACGCCTTCTTGGCTATCTGGGTGATCGCCACGTCGCTGATGTCGATGCCATAGACCCTTCCGCTGGCCCCCACCAGGCGAGCGGCCGGGATGGTGAAGAACCCGTGGCCGCAGCCAATATCCATCACAGTCGACCCCTTGCGCACACCGATGCCGGCGAGGATGGCCTCAGGGTCCTGCCACTTCCTTCGCTCCAAGTCGTCCATCTTGTGCCAGGGCCTACTCATGATTCATCATCTGCCCTCATCTCGAGAAGGATAGGGTCGCAACAGGCTTCTTGCGGGTCAATGGCGGCAGTCCCTGAAGCAGGATACAACACAGTCATTGGCCGCGGCAATCGACGTACTATATCCGACAAGGAGGAACTGCTGTTTGCTGAGTTGGAGTCTGAAGACCGTACGTTCTCTGGGATGCGCTGGTGCAGGTTCCGCGATCGCCGGCCTGACCTATATCGTCCTTTGAGCGAAAGATTCTAAGCAATACGCGCTGATCTCCATATTTG
>JACPRR010000005.1 GCA_016189825.1 Chloroflexota bacterium | reverse complement strand
GGAGGGGGCGACCGAAGAATCCGTTTCTATCACACGGGCTACGGATTCTTCCCCTTCGCAGAGCTCAGGGTCAGAATGACAACAACTCTTTTTCATAACAGTGATAATGCCAGGCAACAATAACTATTTCGTTTGTAATAGAACGAGTTGAACATGACCGAAACCAAGCTGACCGGAACGGTCTTCGGCTGCATTGCTCCGCATCCACCGCTCCTGGTGCCCGGCGTCGGACGGGGACAGGAATCCGCGGTGAGTTCGACATCACGGGCCATGCACCTTCTTGCGGAAGACCTGGCAAAATCTGCGCCGGATGTCATCGCCCTGGTGAGCCCCCATGGAAGCGGATTCAGCGACGCCATGGGCGTGTTCGTCGGGGAGTCTGCCAGCGGCGACATGACTGCCTGGGGGGACCTGACGCCAGGCGCCGTTTTCGAGAACGACCGCCCCCTTGCTGCCGCCATCCTGGACGAGTGCGCCTTGACCCATGTACCTGCCCGGCCGATAGGGAACGACCGGTACGTTCTCGACCACGGCGCCATGGTCCCGTTGCACTTCCTCGCTCCCCGGGCCGGAGGACTGCCTCTCGTCCCCCTGACGTTTTCCTTTCTCGCGCTGGATGCCCACTTCGCTTTTGGCAAGGCCATTGCCAGGGCGTCGGAGATCCTTGACCGCCGTCTGGCGCTAATAGCGAGCGGAGACCTATCGCACCGGCTCATAGCGGGCGCGCCCGCCGGGTACGACCCCATGGGGAAGGAATTCGACAGGCAGCTCATCGAGGCGCTCAGGACCATGGACACAAAGGCAGTCCTGAATCTGGACCCGGACCTCGTCGAGCGGGCAGGAGAATGCGGGCTGCGCTCGGTGGCGGTCCTCCTGGGGGCGCTCGACGGGTTGGCGGTGAAACCCCGTATCCTTTCGTACGAAGGCCCGTTCGGCGTCGGCTACTTGGTCGCAGCATTTGACATTGCAAGAAGTGTGCACCCGCTCGTGGAGTTGGCTCGTATGGCCGTGGAAAGCAGGGTACTGGGCACCAAGGCTCCCCGGCCGGAGCAGCCTCTCAGCCCCGAAATGCAGGAACGCGCCGGGGTATTCATCTGCCTGAAAAAGGGGGGTGAACTGCGTGGCTGCATCGGCACCTTCGAACCCACGAAGAGCACCATTGCCGAAGAGGTCATCGCCAACGCCGTCAGTTCAGCCACCCGCGACCCGCGGTTCCCTCCTGTTGCCCCACCGGAATTACCGGACCTGGAGTACACAGTCGATGTCCTCACCCGCCCTGAGCCGGCAGGAGGCCCCGATGAGCTCGACCCCAGGCGGTACGGCGTCATCGTGGAAAGCGGCTGGCGCCGCGGGCTTCTGCTCCCAGACCTGGAAGGCGTCGACACCGTCGCAGAGCAAATAGCAATCGCCCGCCAGAAGGCCGGCATCTCGCCGCGCGAGCCTGTCAAGCTCTACCGGTTCGAAGTGCGCCGTTACAAGTAAGGGGGGACTCTTCGCCCGGCGCCATTCCCAAGCGCGCGTTATTCCATTATACTATATGCGCAGCCAGGCTGGGCCCGGGGCTGAGGAAGTGGCAATGGAGGTCATGCATCAACATGATGAACAACGTGAAGACGGTACTTGTGGTTGAGGACGAGGAAGCGGTCCGCGCCCTGATAACCGAAACAATACGTGATGATTCGCGGTACCGGCTCCTCGAAGCCAAGAATGGGAAGGAAGCCCTGGATATCGCAAGGAAAGAAATCCCCGACGTCGTCATTCTCGACGTCATCATGCCCATATATGATGGGTTCGAAGTGTGCCGGCAGATCAAGTCCGACCCGAAAACGCAAAAAGCTATCGTGCTGATGCTGAGTGCCCTCGCCCAGGAGTCAAACAAGGAAATGGGGAGGCAGGCCGGGGCCGACGACTATCTCATAAAGCCCTTCAGTCCGACGGCGCTGATACGGATACTGGATAGCGTGCTCGGCCAATAACATTTTTGCCACGCCATCGCCCCAAAGGTACAATGGAGTCGAAGACAGGTCAGTTCGAGGAGCAGAGAATGGAGCAAGGGACTCAGACGCTCAAGTCCGGTTTGGCCCAGATGTTGAAGGGTGGGGTGATAATGGACGTTGTCACCCCGGAACATGCGAAGATCGCCGAGGCGGCCGGCGCCTGCGCGGTGATGGCCCTGGAGCGGGTCCCCGCCGACATCCGCGCCCAGGGGGGCGTCGCCCGCATGTCAGACCCCACCATCATCTCCGCGATCATCGAGGCGGTCAGCATCCCGGTCATGGCGAAATGCCGCATCGGCCATTTCGTTGAAGCTCAGGTCCTGGAGGCATTGGGAGTCGACTACATAGACGAGTCCGAAGTCTTGACTCCAGCCGACGAGAACCACCACGTGTGGAAGCATGATTTCAAGGTGCCGTTCGTCTGCGGCTGCCGGGACCTCGGCGAGGCGTTGCGCCGGATCAGCGAAGGCGCGGCGATGATACGGACAAAAGGGGAAGCTGGCACGGGCAACATCGTGGAGGCCGTTAGACACATGCGCGCGGTGCAGGATGGCATCCGCAAGCTCCAGAACATGCCCGAGGACGAGTTGCCCGCTGAAGCCAAGAACCTGGGGGCGCCCATCGAGCTGGTCAGAGAGGTCCATCGCACGGGCAAACTCCCGGTGGTCAATTTCGCCGCCGGCGGCATCGCCACCCCCGCGGATGCCGCGCTGATGATGCAGCTTGGCGCAGAGGGAGTGTTCGTCGGCTCCGGCATATTCAAGTCCTCTGACCCGGCCAAGCGGGCTGGCGCTATCGTCAGGGCGACAACACATTTTCGCGACGCCAGGCTGATCGCGGAGGTCTCTCGCGGCCTCGGCGAGGCAATGCCCGGCCTGGACATCAAGGCCATTCCCAAGGAGGAACTGCTGGCTCCCCGCGGGTGGTAGAGCCCTCTGGATATGGCGCTCAGGATTGGAGTCCTCGCACTGCAAGGCGCTTTCGCCGAGCATGTCGTAATGCTGGGGCGTCTCGGTGTTGATCCGGTGGAGGTCAGGCTTCCGCCCCAACTGTCCGGTCTCGATGCTCTCATCATCCCCGGAGGCGAAAGCACCAGCATCAGCCTGCTGATGTCCGAATACGGGTTTTTGGCGCCGGTAGAGAACATGGCGAAGTCCGGATTCCCGGTCTGGGGCACGTGTGCCGGCCTCATCGTGCTCTCCCGGCTCACCCCCGGCTCATATCCCCACACCATGCAGGTCATGGACATCGAAGTGAAACGCAACGCGTTCGGACGCCAGGTGGACAGCTTCGAGACCGACCTCCACATACCTGGGCTCGGTCCCGATGCGTTCCATGGCATCTTTATCAGGGCGCCCAGGATCAGCAAAGTCGGGGCTGCCGTGGATGTGTTATGTAAATTACCAGACGGGGAGCCGGTGGCCGCCCGCCAGGGAAAGCTGCTATGCTGCTCCTTCCATCCCGAGCTCGGCAACGACACCAGGTTCCACCGCTATTTCGTCGACATGGTCACCACCTCGACTTGACCGGCAGGGGATTGCATGACTGTACAGCGGATGATAACCGACGATTTGGAAGGATTGCTCACCGCTCTACCCCCCCGGATTGTCGAAGCCCTTCGACGTCACCCGCAGCAACACGAGCTACTCGAGGTCGTTCTCGATCTTGGCCGGGCTCCGGAAGCCCGTTTCCCCGATAGCGAAGCAGTGCTGGATGAACTCGAAGTTACCCCGGAAGACCTTGACTACGTTGCGGCGAGGATAAGCGCGTTCGGCGATGACAACCGGGCAGGCATAGAGCGCACGCTGCACCGCATATCCGCGATCCGCAACCGCCACGGGCGAATAGTAGGGCTAACCTGCCGGGTTGGCAGGGCTGTTTACGGCACGATCAGGATAATCCAGGACCTGGTGGAATCCGGGAAGAGCGTCCTCCTTCTCGGCCGTCCCGGTGTGGGCAAGACGACCATGCTCCGAGAGATGGCGCGCGTTTCGGCCGATGACCTCAAGAAGCGAGTCATTATCGTCGACACCTCTAATGAAATCGCTGGCGACGGCGACATCCCCCATCCTGCCATCGGGCACGCCAGGCGCATGCAGGTGCCCACGCCAACCATGCAACACGCCGTCATGATCGAGGCAGTGGAGAACCACATGCCGCAAGTCATAGTCATCGACGAAATCGGCACTGAGCTGGAAGCGGTGGCGGCACGCACCATAGCTGAACGAGGCGTGCAACTCGTCGCCACGGCGCATGGAAATATACTCAACAACCTGATCATGAATCCAACCCTCTCCGACCTCATTGGTGGCATCCAGACCGTTACCCTGGGCGACGAAGAAGCAAAGCGCCGCGGTACCCAAAAATCGATCCTCGAGCGCAAGGCGCCACCGACGTTCGAGGTGCTGGTCGAAATCCAGGACTGGGAACGAGTGACCGTGCATCATGATGTCGGCGAGGCGGTCGACACGATACTGCGTGGCAAGACCGCCGCTGCAGAAGTCCGCTGGCTGGACGCGGAAGGGAATGTCGTCACCGAAGAAGCTCCGGCAGCTCAACGTGATGAACGCGAGGTACGCCGCTTTCCGCTCAAGGAAGGCAAAGTAATCCGGGTCTACCCCTTCGGAGTGAACCGCGAGCGATTGGAGGACGCGGCACGCGAATTGCGCATGCCCCTTGAATCCGTCTCCAACGTCACCGAGGCGAATGTGGTCCTGACCTCGAAGAGCTACTTCCGGTCGAAGCCCAAGAAGGTGCGTGAAGCCGAAGCCTCAGGGACGCCGATCTATGTCCTGCGCAGTAATACGCCGCCCCAAATACGGCAGTTCGTCAAGTCCTTGTTCCCGCGCGAGAAAACGGATGCAGTGAGCGCCGCCTTGAAGGAAGCGGAATCAGCGGTGGAGCAGGTGGAGAGCGGAGGCGAGGACATTGTCGACCTCAGCCCGCAAAGCTCCTACATACGACGCCTCCAGCACCTGCTCGCCGAGCGCCACAGTCTGACCTCGCGGAGTGAAGGCAAGGAGCCGGCCCGGCACGTGAGAATCTTCAGGGACGCCCGCCATGCCTGAGCCAGCGGCCCCGGTGCGCAGGCCTCTGTTCGTCGTCTTCGAAGGCGGTGAGGGCAGCGGCAAGTCCACCCAGGCCCGGGGACTGCACCGTCGCCTCCAGAGGATTGGCTTGTCCTCGCTGGTTACTCGAGACCCCTGCGGCACTGAATATGGAAGGGCGATAGAACGGCGCCTCAAACGCTCAAAGCAGTTCCCACCGGCCACAGAGCTGTTCATGTTCGCGGCCGCGCGTTCTCTGCTGACTGCGGACGTCATCCGTCCGGCGCTGCTGGCCGGCGCCATTGTCATATCGGACCGCTACGCCCCGTCTTCCGTCGCCTACCAGGGGTACGGAAGAGGGATTGCGCTGGGAACGATCGAAAGCTTGAATAGGCTTGCCACGGGCGGAATCCGGCCGGACCTGATAGTCCTGCTGGATATCCCGCCAGATAAGGGCCTGGCCCGCAAGCAGGGCGATGCGTGGGACCGCTTCCATCACGAAGGCCTCTCTTTCCACGACAAGGTTAGAAAAGGCTACTTGGAAATGGCCCGCGCCGAACCATACTGCTGGACCATAGTCGATGCCACGTTGCCCAGCCGCACCATCGCGGCCCTGATATGGGCCCGCGTGGCAGGCATGCTGAGCGGGCACTTCCCGGTCTAGTACCTACTTGTACGATTCAGCGTAAGGGGGTTCGCCTCTCCCCTCGGGGAGAGGATCAAGGAGAGGGGGCTCCATGGCGGCACTGCCAGCCGGTCACCCTCTCCCTACCCTCTCCCTCGAAGGGAGAGGGAAAACCATTCGCGCTGCAACCATTACGCGAAGCAATACAAGCAGATACTAGCCAGGTTAGTGCGTCCCGAAAGACGTTGGCACCTTCGCCCTTCGAAAGCCCGGGGAACCTCAGGGGCCTTGGCGCCGGAGCAGTCCCTCCCACTCCCGGCGCACCTTCCCCCTCAGGTCATCGAGGCTGCCGTCGTTTTCGATTACCACCGTTGCGTGACGTTTGCGCTCCTCTGACGGCATCTGAACGTGGACGCGCGCCTTCGTTTCCTCCTCACTGGCGCCCTTGCTCTCTTTGACGCGCCTGACTACCTCTGCCTCAGGTGCAACCACCACCCAGATCTCGCCGAACATGTCCTTCCATCCCGCCTCGATCAGCACAGCGCCTTCCACTGCGACCACCTTCGCACCCAGGGCCCGGCAACGTTCGATTTCCTCTTCCACCTGTCGCCGGATCAACGGGTGGACGATGAGATTCAACTGCGCCAGCTTGTCCGGATTTCGAAAGACCGCCGCGGCCAGCTTCCTCCTGTCTATGTCATGGCTGCTGTCATCGAGGACGCCAGGTCCGAACGCGGCGACGACGGCCTTCCAGCCGGCAGTACCCTGCCGGTATACCTTGTGGCCGACTTTGTCAGCGTCGATGTGCACCGCCCCAAGCTGCGCCAGCAATGACCCGACCGTGCTTTTCCCGCTGCCGATGCCGCCGGTCAACCCGATTACTACCATGTTCAGTGCTCCGCTAATCGCTCGTAAACGGCCAATTGTACCATGTCAGCCACAGGGCAACCGCGCCTGAGCTATAATAGGTCTGAGGAGCGTTCCCAGTTGGCAATCTCAAGGCAAGCGGCTGCTCCCGAGACCAGGGAAGTGGCGTTGTACGACAGGCTGCCCGACACCAGGGCGCGCTGCCAGATATGCCTCTGGCGCTGCACGATCAACCCGGGCAAGCTCGGCGTCTGCCGCATGCGCCGCAACGACAAGGGGACCCTGAATGTCCTCAACTACTCGTCGGTATCCTCGATGGCCGTCGACCCCATCGAGAAGAAACCCTTGTTCCACTTCTTCCCGGCTACCAGGGTATTCTCTCTCGGCACCTGGGGATGCAACTTTCATTGCGTGCATTGCCAGAATTGGGAGATCGCCTGCGTGGAACAGCCCGAAGGAAGCGGACGTGCTTCGCAATATCTCTCACCACAAGCGGCAGTGTCCCTCGCCGGGCAGAACCGGTGCGCCGGGATTGCCTGGACTTACAACGAACCCACCATATGGTTCGAATACACCCTGGATTCGGCCAGACTCGCGCGCCAGGCAGGCCTTTACACGGTCTACGTGACCAACGGGTACATGACTCCCGAAGCACTCGATGTTATCGGACCGTACCTTGACGCGTGGCGGGTGGACATCAAGGGTTTCTCCGATTCGGCGTACCGTTCGCTAGCCAGTGTGGCCCTCTGGCAGGAGATTCTGATCGTGGCCGTTCGGGCACAGGAAAAATGGAGTATGCACATCGAAGTCGTTACCAACGTCATACCCGGCGTGAACGACGACGATGAGCAATTGCGCGGCATCGCCGGCTGGGTCAGCCGCTCACTCGGCGAGCTTACCCCGTGGCATGTGACCCGCTTTTACCCCCAGCATAATATGATGGACAAACCTCCCACGCCGGTGGCGACGCTGGAACGCGCCCTCAACATCGGCAAAGAGGCCGGCCTGCGCTTCGTCTACGTCGGCAATGTTCCCGGGCATGACGGGGAGAACACCGTCTGTTACAATTGTGGGCGGCTGGTCATTTCGCGTCAGGGCTACGTGTCCAACCTGGTCGGCTTGCGCGGTTCCGCCTGCAAGTTCTGCGGCGTTGATCTGAACATGCGCGTCACGACGAAGAAGGTCACTAATACAAACGCAGGAAATAATGGTGAATAATCCACTGCACCACCCTTGTCATTGCTATGAAAAT
>JACPRR010000081.1 GCA_016189825.1 Chloroflexota bacterium | reverse complement strand
TACATACCCGGGGAGATGCGCAAGACGGGCGTGCATATGTCCGCGGACGACATTCTGCGCGCCCTGTCCGTCTTGAAGGCCTACTTCCAGAGGACACTGCCTGAAGGTTCCCGGCCGCAGGTGGTGTTCCACGGCTCCGAGCCCATGCTCAGCCGGGATGCCGTCTTCGCGGCCATCGAAAGACACGGGGGTGACTTCCGCTTCGGGATCCAGACCAACGGCACGCTGCTGGAGAAGACGGACATCGACTTCCTGACCGCACATAACATCACTATCGGACTATCTCTCGACGGGCATGTCGCTGAGATTGCCGACCGGACCCGGCACAACTGGTCCGGCGCCGGGTCATTCGGCAAGGTGCTGGAGGCGATAAAGTATCTCCGGGGTTACCCCGGGTATAACGTGATATGCACGGTCACCAGGGAGAACATGGGCGTGTTGTCGGATATCGTCGGCTTCTTCCATGCCTGCGAGGTGCCCGCGTGCATGCTCAATCCGGTCCGCTGCACCCGGCAGGGAGCGCGGGAGATTAGGCCGGGCGATGCGCAATTGGCACAGCACTACCTGGCGGCGCTTGACCGCACGTATGAGCTGTATGAGAAGACGGGTCGCAAGCTGCTCGTGGCCAATTTCGCCAACGTCCTCCTCAGCATCGTGGCGCCCACTGCCAGGAGACTGATGTGTGACATCTCCCCCTGTGGCGGAGGAAGGTGTTTCTTCGCCGTCGCGGCTAACGGCGACATGTTCCCCTGCAGCGAGTTCATCGGCCTGCCAGACTTCAAGGGCGGAAACATATTTTGTGATGATATCGAAGCGACACTTGGTACGGAGCCTTTCCGCAGAGTAACCGGCCGCAAAGTGGAAGACATCGAGCCTTGCCGGCGTTGCGCCATTCGCCATTTCTGTGGCGCACCGTGCCCGGCCGAGGCGCACGAGATGAACGGAAACCTGCTTAGCCCCGGCGCGTTCTGCGCGCTCTACGAGGAGCAGGCGCGTTACGCCTTCCGGCTGATCGCGGACGGCAAGGAAGACGCATTCCTGTGGGATGGCTGGGATTCGGAGGCCATAACCACGTTTGACGCACCCGATAAGAGATGTGGGTAAACAGCCCGTGCATCCCATTCCCGCTCCAATACCGCTAACACACAGTTCATAGGCGGGCGAGGCTGGCGGTACCAGCGGGCGATGACGGAACCGGCTGGGGATATTCTTGTCCTTGCGGCAAAAGAACGGCCTTTACGGTCCTCATGAGCAATGCTGGCCAAGGCCGATCAACGAACTCATCCGCACCCGCTTCAATAGCTTTCTGTCCGCTGGTCTCGTCAGTCCAGTTGCCAATCATGATGATTTTGCAGGGGATAGCTTCCCCATTTGCCCTCAAACACCTGCACACTCCATAGCTGTCTTCGGCATGCGCCAGCGTGCCCACGATTATGAGTTCGGGCCGCTCAGTTTTGGCCAGGGCTTGTGCCTCTCCGCCATCCCGAGCTACCAGTAATTCGTATCCGCCATCAGCGCCAAGAATGGCTTTGAGCAGTGTCACGATCGGTTCTTGGTCCTCGATTATCAATATCTTCTTCACTGATCCTCACCTGCTACGCTAAGGACGATTGCCCAGCCTGCTTCGGCGGCCCTGTAGACTTTTATCAGCACCGCCCTCTCACAGACAGTGTATCATTAGCGCCGGACGAATTATGGCCACTAAACACTGGTTTAGTTTAGCTCTGGTATCTGAGGCTGAGGACGAAAAGCAGCGGTCGGCTCAACTCTATGTGCGCCAGTGTGTAAGCTGCCTTGACTAAAACAGTGTCATGTGGTCATGGCATGAACGATCGATTACTACGAGGAAAGGATCGAGAGCAGAATGCCTTGGGCATGTTTCCCGGTCGCATTGGGAAACCCTTCCCGCCAGGCAGCGCGACAGACCCGCGATACCTGCAATCTTGGACCTGCATAATGACCACTGTCTGGTGGGTGACCGGGGAGACACACGCGCACCGGGGACATCCCAGTGTGGTCATGGAACGCCGCTATCCGACCCGGCGGAGGATGCCCTTGACTCTCGCCAGGAGTTCCTGTGTCGAAAAGGGTTTGGTTACATAGTCGTCCGCGCCCAGCCCGAGAGCTTCAGCCATCTCTGTATTCTCGGACCTAGCCGTGAGGAAGACGACCGGAATCCCCAAGGCACCCTGGGTGATGTGTTGCAGGACGTGGTAACCATCCTTGCCTGTCATCACAACATCAAGCAGAACCAAGTCGGGAACATCAGTTTCAAGGATATGGATTGCAGAGTCTGCGTCGCCGACGCAGGTGACTCGAAATCCCTCCCCTTCGAACGTATGCCGCAACAGCTCAAGGATATGTACTTCGTCATCGACGGCGAGAACATGAAGTTGGCCGCGCATATCCGCTCCTTCAATTCACTTGGGTTGCGCCTCTGCCACTGGCAGGGTTACGTAAAACGTACTGCCCTGTTTCAATTGGCTCTCCACCCGGATGCTGCCGCCCATTGACTCCAGCAGGGACCTCACAATGTATAGCCCCAGGCCGGTTCCCCGCAGCCCCGGCGTCTCCGGCCGCTGAACACGGTGAAACTTGCGGAACAGCTTGGGAATCTCCTCTGCCGGGATCCCCATGCCGCTGTCCGACACGCTGACCACGGTTGTCTTACCGTCGGGGTCACACATTGCTGAGATGGTTACGGGGCTTCCTGAAGGGGAGTATTTCACAGCATTGTCCACCAGGTTATACAGCACCTGGTGCAGCTTGTCCTTGTCGGCCCGTACTGGAGGGAAGCCCTCGGGTATCTGCGAGACGAAGGAGTGAGAGGGATGCCCCGTTGCCATCTGGCCAACGATGCTGCTCACCATGGGCTCGAGAGATACTGGTCCTATGTTGAGCGTCAGGTGCCCCGACTCGATGCGGGACACGTTCAGGAGATCATCGACGATGTCGGCCAGCCTCTTGCCCTCCGCGTATATGGTCTCTACCCATTTCCGCTGGTCTTTCGTCAGATTAGTGGCCTTCATCAGTAGCAACTCGGCGAAGCCGTACACCGATGTCATCGGGGTGCGCAGCTCGTGGGAGGCGATGGAGATGAACTCCGTCTTCATGCGGTCGGCCTCTCGCTCTCGGGTGACGTCTCTTAGCAGCACTCCCGTACCTAGCAGCTTCGACTGTCTTCCCACGGCGAACAGCGTAGCCTCGATGTTGCGCCTCGAAGATCCGGAGTTCACCGTGAAAGCTACCTTGGGCTTCTCCTCCAGCCTGGCGACCGCGTCCCGCCAGTGGGAGCCGAATGCCTCAACGTCGTCTACGCGTAGGCCCAGGGCCCCCAGGAAGGTGTCGAACGAAACCCCGACGAAGTCGTGGCACCTCAGGCCAAGGAGTTCTTCGAGAGCCCTGTTGCAGTAGAGGACGTCGTGCCTGGCATCCACAACTATCAACCCTTCTCCCATGCCAGTCATGATGGACTCGAGCGTGCTGCGCTCCCTCTCCGTGCGCTCGTGCAGTCCAGCGTTCTCGATAACAGGGGCCAGGTGGTTGGCAATGGCCTCAGCCAGGGAGATGTCGTCGGCAGCGTAGCGCCTGGGCGTGCTCCTGGTGAAGAACTGGAGCGTGCCTGTTACAAGTCCGGCATGGGTAATAGGAATCATTAGGAGGGAACGCGCCGTCCACCGCTCGGCTAGAGCCCTCTCGTCGCCCAAGGGCAATTCCAGAATATCCGGCACCGTGATCGGGCCGCCACCAACGACCAGGGATTGGAGCGAAGGCAGCGAGGACACGTCAAGGTTGAGGCCGATGGCGCGATAGGAATCGTCCCTCCTGTCATAGGCGCTTTGCACGGTCAGCTTCAGCCCGCTCTCGTCCACGAGGGCTATGCCCGCCCCATCAACGTCCAGTGCCTCCGCGGCCCGCTTGAGGACATCCCTGAAGCCCTGTTCTATATCGAGGCTCCTCGTGGCCGCGCCGAGTATTTGTGTAAGGGACCACATCCGGGACAACTGGTTCCGCAACGCCGAATCGGTCCGTGCATATGACCGGGCGTTCTCGATCGCGAACGCCACCGTCCGCGCGTATGTTTCCAGCACCGAGACCTCCTCGGGCGTGGGCTGCGTCCCTTGCCTCCCGAGAACGGAAAGAACCCCTATCACCGCGGAGTCGGCCGCACACAACGGCAATCCCAGGAAAGAGCCGTATTGAGCTAGCTCCGGGGTTGCCTTCACAAATGAAGGTGCGCAGGACTTATCCGCTGTGATGAAGGGCCGGCGTTCCTCCAGGAGCGATCGCCTGACATCGGGGTCGAGCTCCGCCACCGGTATCCTTACCGCACGGCTCGCATCTTCAAGGTACTGGCCATATTCGCCCAGCAGAGCGATGCTTACCACCACGTCTCTGTCGACGAAGACATCCCTGATCGCGCGTACTGCCAGACTAAGCACCGTATTCAGATCCAAAGTTGAAGCGAGAGAGACCGACAAATTATGCAGCTGTTCAAGCAGGAGCTGACGTTTCTTTTCCACGGAAATGTCGGTGACCGTGTGCACCACTCCGAAGATATCTCCTCCAGGGCCACGCAACGGGTCCAGGGACAGCCGCAGCCAGCGGTTACCCAGATGCGGTTCCCGTAGTTCTAGAGTCTGGAAGTGGCCCTCGGCAAGGCAGGGCTGGAACGGGCATCCTTCGATAGGACCTCCAAGGTTATGTATCACCTCGTAACAGCCCCGGCCAATCAGAGCGGAAGCCGGGATCCCCGTCATGGTCGCCAGGGCATCGTTGGCCCTCAGTATGCGCTGGTTGACGTCGATCAATGCGACGCCCTCGCTCATCGAATCGAAGGTCTGCTCCCACCGTCGCTTCTCCTGGTCTATCCGCTCGAACAGCCGGGCGTTGGCCAGGGCCATGCCGACCATGGTACCCAACGCCTCCAGCACCTCAATGTCTTCTGGCTTGAATCTGCGCCTGTGCTTTGCATAGCCACAGATCACGCCGACGACGCTATCCTTTGCCTTGAGCGGCAGGTAAGCGGCGGAACGAAGCCCGAACTTGGCCATGTCAGGTACCAGGCACCGCTCGTCGCCCCCTACGTCTTCTATCACAATCGGTTTGCCAGTCCGTGCAACCTCTCCCGCGAACCCTCGGCCTATTTTCACCCTGCCCGCCGTCGCCATCATCGTGGCTTCCAGGTTCTGCGGCAGTCCGCAAGTGGCGAGGATCACCAGTTCACTCGTTGCTTCGTCCAGATATCTGATCAGTCCCGCGTCAAGCTTCGCTGCCTTGAGGGCCTCTTCCAGCGCAAGTTGCGCCATGGGACGCATCTCAAGCCGGCCAACCACAAGGCGGCCCACATCGTAAAGGGCTTGCATTCGCTTCGCGGAGGCCTGCAGCTCCTGTTCGGCGCGCCAGCTACCCAATGCGTTGCCGATCATCTGGGAGGAAACACGTAGTATGCTCAGATCGTCCTCGCCCCATTTTCCTGTGCACCTCACATTGTCCAGCCCGATGAACCCGGCAAGCTCGCCGGAGACCTCCACGGGCAGTACCAAGAGAGACTTGATGTGTTGGCTCTCCAGTGTTTCTTTCTCGACCTTGGCTTCCCCGGGGAGCTGCGACACGTCGGTGATATGTATGACTTCCCCTTTTCGCAGCTTCGACATCCACCAGGGGAAGGCGTCCACTGGCAGGTCCTTCAGGTTGTGGATCTGCGGGCTCGCGCCTTCCCGGCACCATTCGTGGGTGTTGTCCATAATAGTTCCGCCCTCGCGGAACAAGAACAGGTAGGCGCGGTCGGCGCGGCTGACTTCCCCTATATCCTCAAGGCAAGCATCTATCGCCCCATCCAGATCCGTGGCGGCGATGAACCGACCGGAGGCTGAAGCGGTGACCCTCTCCATCTCCAGCCTTCGCTGCAGCTCCGAATGGCGCGCCTTGATACCCGCCGCCAGCTCGTCGTAGCTACAGGCGAGCTGTCCCAGCTCCCCAGCCTGGTACGGAGGCCCGATCCTGGCGTCCATGTCGCCGGAGGCGAACCTGCGCGCAACCACCGACAGCGAGCGGAGCGGACGCAACAGCAGCCTGTTCGCTGTGGTCCAGGTCAGGGCCAGCAACAGCAATATGAAAACTGCCAGCGATGCCGCAGTTACCCTTGCCTTCGAGTCTGCGGCGGCGAAGATGACGTTTTCGGGCACGCCGACGACCAGATAGACTCCGCCGGATTTGACACCGAGCCGCACGTATCCCATGAGACGCGTCTCGCCCTCGGTGCCTGTCGCCTTGGTGGTGCCCTCGCCGCCTCGCGTGAGAACAGCCTTCAGCATCTGTGCCTCGGGCGCAGCGCGGCCCACCCAGCTAACTTCCGGATATCTAGCCAGAGCGGTGCCATTGCGATCGATGACGGTCAACGTTGATCCCACCGGCAGTGATGACATGGCTGCCAGCTCGTTCACCCATGCCAGGTCAATGGCCACGAAAAGCACACCCCGAAGCTGTCCGTTGTCGTCGAATACCGGGTAGCCGCAGTTGAGCGATGGCTTGCCGGTGATCCTGCCTACCTGGTACTCTCCCTCACCGAAATCCCGCCTGTCGACCGCCTCCCTGAAATAGGCACGGTCACCTATGTTGACCGGGTCGGAGAAGGGGATTGCGCTGGCGATAACGTTTCCGTCCCGGTCCGCCATTCCGATGTTGAGGTACTGAGGAAAGGTCCGCACCAGTCTGGCGAACAGTCGCTGCGATCCGGTCGTGCTCAAGCCCTTCAACAGCGGGTCTTCGGCCAGTGTCGTCACGAGCTGACGCGCGCCCGCAAGCAGTTGCTCCTGTTCCTTGGAGGCTTCCCTGGTGATCTGCAAGACGAGGCGGCTGGCGTCCGAGGAGGCATCTTGTCTCCCGTGCACGCTGATGTACACGGTCAAGATAAGTGCCGGGACCAGCGCCAGGAAGACCAGCAGCACCATCCTGGTTCGCAGGTTCAGTCCAAGGGAAATCATGAGCGTCTGAGCCTCCGTACCTAATACTTGGGGTACTTCAAACTGCCCGTATTGGGCGGCCGACTGCGAACCGCGAAGCCGAACGGTGTGCATGCACCGCGGTTCTCGCAGTCGAGAATAAGTCATAATGTTGTTTTAGTCGGGTTTTCGAACGTGGGCTGAAGTCGCTTCAACGGAGGCAGGTTGGGACCGGGCGGGTTTGCCATACGGGGACCCTTGACTAAAACAACATTCTGTAATGTGAGCCGCTACAATGCTGCGCAACATCCAAGTATGACTGAAGGAGGAAAGATGCAAAGAGCACTGGGCAGGTTCCTGAATCATCTCAATGTAGAGAGGGGGTTCTCTCCGGCCACGGTGGCTGCCTATCGCCTCGACCTTGAGAAGGGATTCGTCCCCTTTCTGGGCCGGCGGGACAAGAACCGCTACCATGACGTGACCAAAGAGGACGTCAGGGCCTACCTGGACTACCTGGCTCATGCCAGGGGCAACTCCAGCGCCGCCCGCGCCCGCAAGCTGTCGGCGATACGCTCGCTGTTCAACTACCTGGTCGAGAACGAAGGGCTGCCCAACAATCCGGCAGCATCGATAAGAAGCCCCAAGATTGCCGAAAAGGAGCCCTGCTACCTCACCGATGAGGAGTGCTTCCTGCTCCTAGACGCCGTATCAAGGCGTGCTTCACCTCGCAATAGGAAAAGGGACATGGCCATCGTGATGTTGTTTCTTCACACCGGGGCCCGGGTGTCCGAGCTGGTCAACCTGAAGCTTAACGATGTCGACCTGGCATCGGGTTTCATCAGGATCACGAGGAAGCGCAACAAGGAGCAGCACCTGCATCTGAACGCCGAGGCGGTCAAGGCGTTGGCCAAGTACAAGTCTGCGAGGCTCAAGGCGCAGGACGGTCGGTTTTTCGTTACTGGCCAGGGCAAGGACCTCAATAGGGCCTTCGTATACGCATTGGTCCGCAAGTATCTAGAATTGGCCGAGATCAGGAAGGACAAGAAGGGGCCGCATCTGCTGAGGCACACCTTCTGCACCAGGCTGCATCGCAAGGGCGTCACTCCCTTCGTGATACGAGACCTGGCCGGCCACAAGAGTCTGGCCACGACCATGAGGTACGTGAACATCGAGAAAAAGGAGCAAGCGGAAGCGGTGGACAAGCTGGTTTTCGGCCTGGCTAAGGTCTAGCCGGTTAGCCCCAGGGCGCATTCTGCGCGCTCTACGAGGAGCAGGCGCGTTACGCCTTCCGGGTGATCGCGAACGGTAAGGAAGACGCATTCCTGTGGGATGGCTGGGATTCGGAAGCGACAACCACGTTTGACGCAACACAGTAGCGCCTACTCCTTTACACGTTGGCACAGAAGTACTAATGGTCTCATTATAGAACGGACCTAATACAAACGCGGGAAATAATGGTGAATAATCCACTGCACCACCCTTGTCATTGCTATGAAAATAGCCCATTTTCATACATCGTGGTGCGCCGCAGGCGCATGGC
>JACPRR010000088.1 GCA_016189825.1 Chloroflexota bacterium | reverse complement strand
GTCTGGGAAGGCCATACCTGGCCGCTTCTCTGCAAACGGTCAACAAGAAAGAGGCGGAGAAGACCCGGGAAGCCTTTCAGCGCCTGGGGATAAGCTGCAAGATCTCGCTGTAGCAGACCCCGCCACCGTGGCACTACCACTTGGAGAAGACTTCGTCGTAGAAGGCGTACATGCCCTTTTTCCCGCGTCCCCCGGGATAGCCGGCGCGGACCATCACCTTGATCAACTGCGGCACGCGTCCCTCCACCGGGCCAAGCTCTCGGATCGCGTCTTCTTCGGACGACACCGCGATCCCCCAGCCGCCGGTCATGTCGCTCAGCTCCAGCGGGCCCATCGGATGGTTGAAACCGAGCTTCATTGCCTTATCGATGTCCCTGGGAGTCGCCACCCGTTCCCAGACCAGCCTCACCGCCTCGTTCCTCATGGCGCGGAAGGTGCGGTTGGCAATGAAGCCGTAGCTCACATCCTTACACAGGACCGGCTCCTTGCCCAGCTTTATTCCCAGCTCCACCGCTAGTTGCGCCGTCGCCTCGGAGGTCAGCGTCCCCCGTATCACTTCAAGCAGCTTCATCATCGCCGGAGGGTTAAAAAAGTGTGTCCCGACCACGCGGTCCGGGCGTTGCGTGGCGCTCGCGATGTCCGATACGTTCAGGTACGAGGTGTTGGTTGAAAGGCAGGTATGCGCCGGCGCCAGTTCATCGAGCTGCTTGAACACCTTCTGCTTGATAGGCATCCTCTCCACTATCGCCTCGATGATGAAATCGCTTGCCGCGACTTCGGCCATGTCCGTCGTTCCCTTGATGCGCGCGATGATTTCCTCCGACTGTTGAGCGGTCAGCTTGCCCTTTTCGATGAAGAACCTCTTATGAGTGTTCCTGATCGCTTCGTGGCCTTTCTGGAGCAGCTCATCGCTCATGTCCCACATAGTTACCGGGTATTCGCCCACCCGAGAGGCGACTTCGGCTATCTGCGCGCCCATCAGCCCGGACCCTACCACGCCGATCTTCTTGATTTGCTCGATCCCCATGGTTTCAACCCCCTTGGTTTGATGCGACCGAGAGATTGCGTGTATTACGGGCGGGGCCCCAGGTCCTGGTCAGCCTTCTTCAGCAACTGCTGCCAGTTCCCGGGCAGGCGGATGGGCTTGCACGCCGGCTTGCGACCGGTCCCCACCTGCATCCAGTAGGCGTGCCCGGACTGCTGTCCTCCGGCGACGACGATCATGATGTTTTCTGGAACGCTGGTTATCGGCCAGGCCTCGTTGGCGGCAAGGTAAGGCCGATGCGTCTCGAGAGAGGCCTTGAGCCGGTAAGGATAATACCCTCCCTCGACGACTGAATACGGTACTTTCGAGGCATCCCACAAGAACTCCTTCACCCTCTTTTTCGACCAGCCGAACTGGGCCAGTCCCTTTGCTGTGCCGCGAGCCAGGAGGAGGATCCCCGGGCAGCCTTCGCCCGGCGCGAAGCCGCTGACGCTGAGCCAGTAGTTCCAGTTGGGAGTGGACATCGTCCTGGAGATGGTATGGAGCGTCATGAGCGCGGTCTCCGGGGTTCCTACAGAAGCCTCGTTGATGTTCGTGCTCCCGCCAACCGGGTGGACGGCGACGGTGCTGGTCCCCCTGGGGAACCCGAAGTAGCTCGTGTTAAGCGGGTCCCAGGTCGCAGGCAGACCGTCCTCGTCCTCGGCAAACACCACGTTCGTATACCTGCTGGCGCCGCCGAAAATCGCCATGCTGCCCACCCCCGGCATCGCCCCTCCCAGGTTTAACTGTATGAGCCTGACCGCCCTTCCGATGCAGGCCCCCGCCGGGTACCGCGGGTGTGGGCCGAGGCACCCATATCCTGAGTTCAGGCGTATGTCTTTCGCCACCGGCCCGTTCACAACCAGCGCCGGGTACGTTGAGCACGTGGTCGCATTGAACACCTGGTGGGTGACAGCAGGGTCCACGATCGCCTCGATGGCGGCGATGAGCACGGGCAGGTACTCTGGCCGCCCCCCCGCCATGGCGAGATTGACAGCGAGCGCCTCGATGGTGGCTATCCTGCCCTGCGGCAGTATCCTGCCCACCACCGTGTCGCGGGGGACGTCCGTGCCCGTCAGTATCCAATTGACCCTCTCCTCGGTAGGCGGCAACAGCGGCAGCCCGTCGCCGCCGAAGTCCCGGAGGAGCAGGTTGTTCAGGTTTCTGGTCAGCCCTTCGTAGTCATTGGCTTCGACCGTTATCCGCGCGGGAGCGGCCCTTTCCGCTCCTGCCTTCGGCTTCCACCCGGTCAGCCCGAACACAATCTTGTCCACGTTTTCCTCGATGGGACTGAGGTCGCTGCCGGGGATGAACATCTCGATAGGGAACTCGAACACCGTTGGGGCCTCGGGGGTGAACCCTACGCCGGAGAACGCGTTGGCCACCACCTGGGAGAAACCCCCGCGGGTGATGACGTATGAGGGAATGCCTGCCTTCTCGCTGATCGCCGCAGCCCGACCGGCTGCTGTGGAGCAACCCCCTCAGGCGGCCATACCGGAGATGACGCCCTGGCACCCCTTTTCCTTGACCATTCTGGCGACATTATCCAGGTTGTCAATGTCCATTCGGTCGGGAGTCATCTCCGCATAGGGTATGATCTTCAGCGTCGGGTAACGCTTTTGCAGCAGCTCCCTCACGGCAGGGAATACCCGGTTGTACTCCCAGCTTGCGTTCGATAGCTCGCAGATCGTCTTGCCCGCCAGGGTATCGAGGCGGGGGGCATGGGCCAGGCGGGCGTCCATGATGCCCCTCGGACTTAACAGGGTCAGCTTCATGCGGTTGTCTTCCATAAAACCTCCTGCCCTTTCTCTACTATTGCATCCTGCGTCTCGCGATGGAACCTTCAGACAGCCGCTCGTCATTGCGACCCAGGGCTGGCGAGGGGCTTCCAGTACGTGCGTATGCTATTCCTCTTTTCGCGTGCTGTCAACGTCGCGGCAAACTGCCGCTGCGGCCGCCCAATGTCCACAGCGCATGCCGACCCGCAAGAATCCACGATTACAGCCGAGCCGAGGGTTTTGACAGTACAGGGTTTTGACAGCCCAGTGGAGGGAAGATTACAATTAGGTTCTTATCTTAGTATCCGACGTTACATCCAAACTCCTCTTTCTGTGCTGCACTTCTCATGTCTATTCATCGCGCCTACGCCCTACAATGACATAATGCCTGCAGAACCCAGGACAAAGGAGGGCCGCAAATGCCCCAGATAGAGCTGCGCTATTTCGGTGTATCAGGCTTCGAGATTACATCAGAAAATGGCGTCAAAGTTCTTATCGATCCCTGCATCACTGGCCTTCACGGAGTAAAATCTTCCCCTGTAGGTCTGGAAGCGTTCCCCACGCTGGACATCATCTTGGTAAGCCACGGTGCAGATGACCATCTTGGCGATACCCTGCAACTGGCTAAGCAGACTGGGTGTGACGTGATGGGAGCCTCTGACGTGGCGACTTATCTAGTTAGAAAGGGGATAGACACCAGGAAGATCAGGCGTGTCGTCTGGGGATTGAAAGAGGATTATAAAGGGCTTCGCATAAAAGTGGTGGAGAGTCATCACGCCTCGTGGCTGACGGATGGAGATATAATATTGAGTCATATGCCACTCGGCTTCATAGTTTATACCGAGTCGGGGCTGGGCATTTATCACCCTGGCGACACCTCGATATTTGGAGATTTGAAGCTCTTTGGCGAGCTTTACCGTCCTCAGATCGGCCTGCTCCCCGTCGGCCTGCCATCAAGAGAAGGGGCCGAACTAAATGCCGAAGAAGCCTCTTTGGTAACCAAATGGATGGATCTCAAGATGGTTGTTCCTATGCACTATGCCAAGGGCTCTTCCGCGCCCCATGACTTCGCCCGGTATGTGCGCCGGGATTCACCGGATACGAGGGTCGTAATCATGACACCCGGGGAAAAGCTCGTCTACAAGTTTTGACGGTGAGTTTAGCGCTGTGCTGGTGTTGCGGTCGGCCGAGTCCTTTTTGGTCAGCACTGCCAGCGTAAGTTCAAGGAGGCGCCGTGCAAGAGTCAAACCGGTCAGATTCTCTAGAAGGTGTAGTTCAGGCTGTTATTGAGGGGGACCTGGAGCAAACCACACAATTAACTCAATTGGCCCTTGATGAAGGCATCGACCCGATGGATATCTTCCGCCTCGGGTTGACTCCAGGGATGGATGTTGTGGGAAAGAAGATGCAAGCCGGCGAGTACTATATTCCAGAGGTGCTTCTTTCGGCACGGGCCATGCGCGCCGCTTCTGCCCTGATAAAACCCAAGCTGACTGGGGCAAAGGCCCAGAGGCCTATAGGCCGCGTTGTCTTTGGCACCGTCAAGGATGATTTGCACGACATCGGCAAAAACCTGGTCATAATGCTGCTGGAGGGGGCAGGATTCCAAGTGATCGACATTGGCACTGATATCTCTACGGAAACGTTCGTCGCAGCAGTGCAGAAAGAAAGACCTGATATTCTGGGCCTCTCTGCCCTTTTGAGCAT
>JACPRR010000092.1 GCA_016189825.1 Chloroflexota bacterium | reverse complement strand
GGACTGCGGGGCTGCCCCCTTGGAGCCTTTCTGTGGGGAGCATAGTCGGAATAGTTCGTCTGGCATCAACGCTTGTGGTGAAGTGGGAACATCACTTATGTTTTTGAGACAGGCTGGCGTCCCTGCCTGTGCGCCATGCCACAAATTCTGAGGCGTTTGTATTAGCCCGAAGCTTCTGTGGCGCTCTGAGACGGCAAGATCCCCAGTTCCATCTTCTTGATGTCCAAATCGATCATGGTCTCAGTTCTCAGCACGCCGGAGATGGAGGATATGTCATTCCTGATGAAGCTGGACAGCTCTGACGGAGAGACAAACGAGGCCCACGCGAGAATGTCGAATTCCCCGGCGGTCAGCACTACGGTATGTACCCTCGGCATTTCGACCAGTCTTCCGAGCACCGCGTCGAGCATGGCAGGAGACACTTGAAGCCCTATGTGGGCAGAGGTCACGTAGCCAACCTTCGCTGGCAGCATGGCCGGCACGACCTCTATGACATGGTCCCCTATCAGCCGCTTGATCCGGCGCCGCACTGTGGCTTCGCTGAGGGCAAGTTTGCGAGCCAGGGTCGCGTCGCTCTGCCGGGCATCCCGCTGCAACTCTACGATGATGTCGCAGTCTGCGCGGTCGATCATCTTGCCGGTCGTCCGCACCGGCGTGGCCCCGGTGGCGGACACCCGGGCGGTCTTTTGTCTTAATCGATGAGCAGCCTTTCGAACGGGCTGCAGAATGTCATGCTGCCGCTTCCGGGTTTCCAGAGTCACAAACGTATCGCTTCTGAATATGCCCGGCACCGTTGAGAGGTCATTGGCCAGGAAGTCCGATAGCTCGTGGGGTGAGCGGAAAGCAACCGATATCATGATGTTGTGCCGGCCCGCAGTAAGGGCCACAAAATGAACAGTGGCCATTCCGACCAACTGCTCCAGGATTTGTTTGACTCGCGAAAGGTCGACCCTCAAGCCTATGCGCGCGTCAACGCAGTACCCTACCATCCAGGGGACCGGCGCCGCGACAACTCGTATAGTCCCCTCGCCTATGAGCCGGGATATGCGCTTCCTGATAGTTACTTCGCTGGTGCCCAACTGGCGGGATATCCGGGCATCGCTCTGGCGGCCATCCTTTTGTAGCTCCAGGATGATGGCGAGATCTCTGGAATCGATGTATCCATCCCAGGCGCACCCGTCTATCTGAGTTTCTGAGAAGGCATTCTTGTGGCCGGTCCCTTGAAGCGGACCGGTTGCCTTCACACGTGACTGGTCCTCTGGCCCGGCGGACGCCGGGGTCACGGAGCCGTCCTGCTGTTTTCCGCGGCGCCTGGACTGTGACTTTCCATCGCGCACACCACCGTGGACAGCTATGGCGTCCTCACGCCGACTTTCGCGCCGCATCTTCATGGCATTAATACAAGCGAACTAAGTGATGTCGCATCCCTATGGGTGGCACAGGCGTCCATGCCTGAGCGCCATGCCATAAATTCTAAGGCGTTCGTATTAGTAAGTCTTCCACCCCTGTGTAGGGGGAGATTACCTTATGCCGTCGCCTTTGTCAAAGCTAATACAAACGAACTAAGGGTTGTTGCATCGCTATGGGTGGCACCCTTCATGGAAGGATACCTGCCTGTGCGCCATGCCACAGGTTCTAAGGCGTTCGTATTAGTTATCAGACGGAGGGATCCTGAGCTTGTAAAGTGAAAGCGCGGTCTCACCAAAAATCCAACTCCGGTCTTTCTCGGTGCAGAAGCTCCTCACATGGTCATCGAGCCAGTGCAGGGTGTTGGCATACCCTTCGACGTGGGCGCTGGGTGGGTAGTTGCTCCCCCACAGCATACGGGAAGCTCCGAAGGCTCTGTAGGCCATCTCCACCAACGGAGGTACCGGTCCAAAAGGAAACGGCTGCCGGAACGGCTTGGGCCTGGGGCAAATCTCACCGAGCCCGCCGACCTTGATATAGGTGTTCGGGTGTTGTGAAAGGGCCAGCACCCGCCGGTAAGCATCATAAGGGGGCTGTTCTCCGTCTCTTGCGTCCCCCAGGTGCTCGATTATGATCGCCAGGTCCGGCAATGCCCTGACCAAAGTGCTGAACCCCTCAGAAGCGAATTGCTCCTTTTCTCCGCCGCAGGTCACCGGGAGTCCCATTTCGGCGCAGGCCCGCCAGATAGCAAGCGGGTCCTTCCCGGGAGAGCGGGTAGTGGCCCTGAGGCGAATACCCTCAGCCCCCTGCTTAACGAGCTGCTTCAAGATGACGGGTGCGTCAACCCGGTCGGTGTCTATGCCGACCACTGCGGAAAAGCGCCCGGGGTAGCGGCGCACGCAGTCGAGAATATAACTATTGTCTGTTTGGCCCGAGAATTGGACCAGTGTTGCCTTGTCCACCCCGTTCCTATCCATCTGGAATAGCAGGACTTCCACCGGCTCAAACCAGTACGGGGAAGCGTGGCAGTGTGAGTCGACGATGACCATGGCCGTTTTTTCTTTCAATGCTCTCCTTTCATCCTCTTCCTGTTGGGAAGGACGCGAACTGGCCCCCGAGGGCGCAAAGCTAGTACCTGCTCGTATTGTCCCACATAATGGTTGCAGCGTCCCGACGTGTCGAGATTCTCCCTCTCCCTTCGAGGGAGAGGGTAGGGAGAGGGTAGGGAGCGGGTGACTGGCTACCGTTGGCGGCATGGAGCCCCCTCTCCTTAATCCTCCGAGGGGAGAGGCGAAACCCATTGCGCTCAGTCGTACAACCAAGCGTTACTCGATACTCCACACTGAAAGTGCCGTCTTCCCGAAGATCCATTCCTTGTCCTCTGCTGTGAAGAAAGGGGTCTTTTCCATGGGAAGGCGCAGGGCATTGGCGTAGCCCTCTCTGCCACAACACCGGGGGAAGTCACTGCCCCACATCATCCGCCGCGGCCCGAAAGCTTCATAGGCCATCCTCAGCGCTGGCGGCGATTGGGTGAACACCTCCGAGTCGGTCGCGGTCCGTTTCGGCCTCGGAAGAAGCTCCCCCAGGCCGGGCAGTTTGATGTAAACGTTTGGATAGGATGCCAGCTCCAGCACCCTGCTGAAGAGGTCTTCCGACATTTCCGGTTTGGCGCCCTTCCCAAGGTGCTCGACGACTATCTTGAGGTCTGGCAACTCACGCACCAGGTTACGAAAGCCTGCGCTGGCAAAGGCCTCCAGTCTGCCGGCGCAACTGACAGGCAGGCCAAGCTCGGATGCCGCACGCCACACAGCCAGAGGATCGGGCCCCGGGAACAGCTTGTCAGCCCAGAGCCTGACACCGATGGCCCCATTACTGGCCAGCTTCTTCATCTTACCTGCCGCGGCAGCATCCTGCCCATCCACAAGGACCACCGCCCCGAACCGGCCACGGTATTTCCTGACGCACTCGAGTTCGTACCCGTTGTCAGACGTGGTCACTCCATGCACCAGCACCGCTTTGTCCACACCGCATCTCGCCATCTCGTCAAGAAGCGTCTCCGCCGGCTCGTACCAGTGGAGGCCCAGATGAACATGTGAGTCGACCACCAGCAAGGTGATGCCTCCTCCCGCCAGTCCGAATTCCAACATGGGGCACATCTAACACAAGCGAACTAAGCGATGTTGCATCCCTATGGGTGGCACAGGCGTCCCGGCCTGTGCGCCTTGCCACAATTTCTAAGGCGTTTGTATTATTCGCCAGGAGAGCCCCACCCCGGACCGCGTTGCTGACGCAACGCGCGAATCGTACCTCAATATTGGCCCCATGTCAAGGAGAGGACGTGGTTACTCTTACTTGACATCAGGCAAATGGGCATGTTACGATTCGGACATATTGGGAATAAACCTATTCTGGTTTCCGTCAGGAACTGTTTGAGCACAGTAGCTCTCTCTGACCGGCAGTAGGGAAACACCGGAAGGTGGCTTTGGAACAGAAGGTAGAAGAAAGCAAGCCCGCCGTCAACGAGGGGCTGTTGAGACAGATCGATGGGATCCGGCTCAGCCCCAGGTTGAGAGCGGAACGGGAACAGTTCTTTGCGCATGAATTGGAAATCACTTCCGATCGCGCTGTGCTCGCGATGGAGAGTTGGAAGGAAACTCAGGGAGATGTCTTGGACGTCCGCTGGGCTCGTCTGGTGGAGAAATGGGCGGCCAGGCTGCCCATAGTAATCTTCAAGGACCAGCTTGTTGTCGGGAACCAAACCAAGCTTTTTCGTGGCGCCGACCCGTGGGTGGAATATGATGCGCCCAATGTGGTCGAGGTCATGGAGAAAGACAAGCGCCAGATAAGGACCAGTGCCGCACGTGTGTCCGGGTGTGAAGACGAAGTCTGGGAAGCAATCGAAGAGACGGTCAGGTTCTTCCTGGGGAACACCCCGGTCGATGCCATGTTCAGAAGCCTGGCAGCCCTCTATGGTGACTGGCCCGAGGAGCTGGAAAAGGCGCGCGGCACCATCAGGCAGGGCAAGTATAATCTCACTCCCCCGACCCCGGATTGGAGAAAACTCTTGGTCGAGGGACTGCACGGCGTAAGGCAGGCCGCAGAAACAGGAATCGAGCGGATCCGCATGGGGGTGGAGCCTGAAGCCAGGAAAGCGTGGTTCTGGCAGGCCGTGACGATCGTATGCGATGCAGCAGTCCGCTACGCGCATCGCTATGCCAGGCTGGCGCGGGACCTGGCCGAAAACGAAAACAATCTGGCGAGGCGGGTAGAGCTTGAGGAGATCGCGGGCATCCTGGAGCGGGTGCCTGAATACCCTGCGCGCACGCTGCAAGAGGCCATCCAGGCAAGGGTGATCTGGGGCGTCGCGATGCAGTGGTGCCGTCCTGACCACGCCGTTGACGAGAGCGGCAGGGTTGACCAGGAGTTCTACTCGTACTTCATCGATGGCCTGCGCGAGCGCCGGCTGACTCTGGAACAGGCCGGCGACCTGATAGGGACGCTGCTTTCCAACCTGGCCCGGCGCGACGGTGTCAAGAGCGTGCAGCGAGGGCAGCATGTGCAGGGTACATTGCACAGCAATGTCACCCTGGGCGGCGTGACCGCGGACGGGCGGGACGCGAACAACGAGCTCACCTATCTCATCTTGCACATGGCGGGGCTGTTGAGGTATGCGGAACCACATTACACTTTTCGGCTGCGGGCTGAGACCCCCGGGTGGGCGCTGATCAAAGCCCTGGACACTAACCGCAAGGTCGGCGGTGGTCAACCGCAGTTCATGTCTGATGACCGCGTCATCGCATACCTGGTAGAGCAAGGCGAAGCCCTGGAGGACGCTCGAGACTGGGCGGGACATGGGTGAGTGCATGCGGCAGCCGGCGGTCAGCTTGGCAGTCGCGGGCAGATGCGGCCGGTTTCTCACCTGAACATGCCCTTGATGGTCGACCTGGCGCTGCACAACGGCGTCGCCCCCATGACAGGGAAGCTCCTGGGGGCGCAGACAGGGGACCCAAGGTCATTCCAGAGCTTCGGGGAACTGTGGGACGCATACAAAAAGCAGATGGAGTTCATGGCGCCGCGGTTCAACGCCATGGCCTACGCCGCCCACAGGGTCGACGAGGAAAGGGCCCGGTTCCCCGTGTGGTCGGTCCTGGCGCCCGGATGCCTGGAAAAAGGCCAGGACTTCGTAGTCGGGGGACAATGGTCATACAAGAATTGGGACTGGAGAGACCGGGGCCATGTCGATGCCGCGGATTCCCTTCTTGCCGTCAAGAAACTGGTGTTCGACGAAAAGAAGCTGACAATGGCGGAACTGCTTGATGCCCTGGATTCCAACTTTGCTGGTGAGCGGGGCGAGGAAATCCGCCGCATGTGCCTGGCAGCGCCCAAGTACGGCAACGGCATTGAAGAGGCCGACCTCATGGTGCGCCAATCGGGCCAAGCCATGGCTGACCTGATACACCAGTTCAAGAATCCCCTTGGCGGCCCTTATACGATCAACCGGCATGGCCTGGCCTGGCACTATTATGGTGGCAAGGGGGTAGGCGCCCTGCCCAACGGGCACAAGGCGGGAGAGCCTTTGAACGATGGCTCGCTCTCCCCGATGCGAGGCACGGACAAATGCGGTGTCACCGGGGTAATGAGGTCAGCGATAACGGCGGGGTTCAAAGAAGCGAGGGCCGCCGTGTTGAACCAGAAGTTCCCCGCCGCCTTGATGCAGAACCCTGAAGCCATGGGCAAGCTGGCCGATTTGACCAGGACGTTCCTTACCTCGGGCGGGAGCCACATCCAGTACAACATTCAGG
>JACPRR010000091.1 GCA_016189825.1 Chloroflexota bacterium | reverse complement strand
TCGTATGTATTAGAATGAGAACATGACCATCAAATTCGGCACCGACGGCTGGCGAGGCATCATCGCTGATGACTTCACCTTCTCCAATGTGGCTGCCTGTGCCCAGGCAGTGGCGGATCTCACCGCCGAAAGAGGCCTTCGCGGGAAGCCTCTCATCATCGGATATGACACCCGGTTCGCCTCGGAATCGTTCGCATCAGTATCGGCCGAGGTAGCGGCGGCAAACGGCATCCATGTCCTCCTCTCGTCTACCGCCGTCCCTACTCCGGTCGCCAGCTACGGGGTGGTGCACGCCGGGGGCGCAGGCGCCATCGTGATAACTGCCAGCCACAACCCTCCCCAGTGGAACGGGTTCAAGGTAAAAACCCAAACTGGATCGAGCGCCGAACCGGCTGTTACGGCGGAACTTGAGCAGCGCATCACCAGATTACTGGCCGGCAATGCTGTAAAACGCGTCCCCCTGGCGGAGGCGAAGAAGAGCGGGCTGGTTACCATTGCCGACCTTGAAACGCCCTACCTGGACCACCTCACCCAACTTGTTGACCTCCCGGAACTGCGCGCAGCGAGACTGAAGATCGCGATAGATTCCATGTACGGCGCAGGGGCGGGCTACCTGCGAAAGCTCCTTGGGGGCGGCTCTCTGGACCTGACTGAGATGCATGGCGAGCGGAACCCGGCGTTCCCGGGGATGCAACAGCCCGAGCCGATAGCTCACAACCTGAACGCACTCATTGACAGGGTCAGAGAGGAACGGTGCTCCGTAGGACTGGCCACTGACGGGGACGCGGACAGGCTTGGCGTCGTCGATGAAAACGGCGAATTCCTCACGCAACTCCAGGTCTTCGCCTTGCTGTCCCTTTACCTCCTGGACGTACGTGGCGAGCGTGGAGCATTGGTGAAGACCACGACCACTACCAGCATGATATTTCGCCTCGCGGAACTCTACGGAGTAGACGCGTTCGAGACGCCGGTCGGCTTCAAGTATGTGGCCCCGGTGATGATGGCGAACAACGCATTGATCGGCGGCGAGGAGAGCGGTGGCTACGGGTTCCGCGGCCACATACCGGAACGGGATGGCGTTCTCGCCGGGCTATACTTCCTCGACTTCATGGTCAAGACCGGGAAGACGCCTTCGCAACTTATCGAGTACCTGTACTCGAAGGTTGGTCCACATTACTACGACCGCCTCGACCTTGATTTCGACCCCGCCGAGCGTCAGATGATAGTCGACAGCTTCGCAAGGCCGGCGCCGACCGAAATCCTGGGCAAGAACGTGGTCAAGATCGACCGCAGTGAGGGTATTCGCCTCTTCCTGTCCGACGGTTCATGGCTGTTCGTTCGCCTCTCCGGGACGGAGCCGGTACTGCGAGTCTACGCGGAGAGCCCGGGCAAGGAGCAGTCCGCCGGGCTCCTCCAGGTCGGCAAGAAGCTCGCGGGACTATGAGCGCCATGCCCCTCGAAGCGCTCAACGACGATTCTTCTTACACGCGCATCGACGCTTCCTCAATGCGGGAGCATTTGCTCTTCTTGCCCGCGCAATGCCGGCAAGCATGGCGTGAAGCCCTTGCTTTTCCCCTTCCCGATCACTACCGCGGCGTCGACAAAGTCCTGTTCCTTGGGATGGGTGGTTCGGCGATAGGAGGCGGGATGGCGGCCGCCCTCCTCGCCGGCAAGTGCCGCGCGGCATTGCATTCCCACCGGGACTACGGGCTTCCTGGATTCGTTGACAGTTCAACACTCGTCATTGCGGCAAGCTACTCAGGGACAACCGAGGAAACTCTGGATGCCTTCGAGAAGGCGCTGGCGCTGGACTGCAAGAAGCTTGCGATCACCACAGGAGGTACATTGGGGCGCATGGCGGCGGAGCGAGACGTGCCTGTGTTCCCGATCAGGTACGAATCGCCGCCGCGGGCGGCCCTCGGCTACGGGCTTATGCCTTTGCTTGCCATCCTCCACAACCTCGGTCTGGCGCCAGATTTGTCGGCGGATGTGAGCGAAACGATTTCCCTGCTGGAAGACCTCGGTCGTGGTTACGCACCCCAGACACCCGCAGGGCAGAACGTCGCCAAGCGGCTCGCTGGAGCGTTGCTGAATCGGCTCCCGGTCATCTACGGGGCGGGCATTCTGTCTCCTGTCGCCTACCGGTGGATGACGCAGATCAACGAAAACGCGAAGTCCTGGGCCGTGTGCAACACAGTGCCCGAACTGTGCCACAACTCCGTAGCCGGGCTCGCTTACCCTGAGACGGTGAGGGAGACTGCCCAAGTGGTCTTGCTGGACGCATACTCCCTGCACCCCCGCCACCGGGCGCGCTATCGTGCTCTCAAGGAACTTCTCGACCAGTCAGCCGTGCCTTGCACTGTGGTCGACGCCGGCGGCCGGAGTGAGCTGGCCCAGATGATGGGCCTCACCCTCCTCGGCGATTGGACCAGCTACTACCTCGCCATCCTCAACGGCTTCGACCCGACACCGATCCCCGCGATCGAACACCTTAAACGGCATCTCAAGATGTCGTAGCGTCACAGCACGAAGTTGACGAGGAGAAAGCCGGCCAGAGACAGGGCGAAGATCGGAGGCAGTGCAGGGGTGGGCCGCCCTTTCATCACCAGGATAAGGACAAGGTAGGCGGCGGCCAGACCCATCAATGAGAACCCGGCCACAATCATCCCCTTGCCTGGCCCGGATGTGTCAAGCACGGAGACCACGAGAAGCAGGGGAAACCCGATGTCTCCACCACCAAGAACGGAGAATTCCTTCTCCCCGGCCCGCTCGAAAAGCCTTTTCAACGCTGCTGCCTTCAAGCTGGCGTTCCAATTGCCCGCCGAATAGGGAACGAAGAATGCGGGAAGTGTATCAGACTCCGATAGCTTCCGGGCCATCCACTGCATATATCCAAAACGTACCGCGATGAAGTCATAAACCGATATCATTGCCATGATTACAATCGCTGTCCAGGGAGAAAAGATGACGCCAAAAACCGAGGCCATGCTGACCAGCGTGAACATCAGCAGGATGTCATGCAGCCATATTGCAGGGCGCCACAGCCACACCGCCGCGACCGCAAGCGCAGCCACAGCGGCGATGATGGTGACAGAGTTGAGCGTGGCCGGCGGGCTGTGTTGTAGGAGTAGCCAGAAGAGAACAAAAGATCCCCAGGCGAAGGCGAAGCCGAACAGTACTCTCAATACCAGTTTCAGCCTGGATACCGGTATGAGGAAGAGGAACACTCCCAGCAGCACCACGACGGCAAAGAAATAGGCGATGGGGAAGCCCGCCTGTCCGGCCGAGACCGTTGGCAGCGGCGGAATCTGTCCCGTTTCGATGGCCCGCGTCTCGCTCCTGACCGCGAGATATGCGAGGCCGAGGCACAGGACATAGATCAGTCCTGACCACAGGAAAGGTAGGGCTTGCTCCTTCGGTTTCATGCCTTCTCCTCTGTCCGGCGCCATCAGAGACGCCGGCAGCGGAGAAATAATACAGCAAACCAGCCCACCGCTTCCTTTGGACCACGGGCGGCGCCCCATTGACAGCACCCTCCACCCTATCTATGATGGGGAGCATGCACGCAGGACCGGGTCAAAGGGCCGCGGCCAGCCCACTGATCAAGGTCGTCGGTGTGGGCGGCGCAGGTTGCAACGCCGTTACCCGAATGGTCCGCCAGGATATACGCGGCGTGGAGTTCATCGCCATGAACACCGACGCTCGCTCACTCGCACTCACCGAAGCATCAACACGTATCCAGCTCGGCAAGGACCTTTGCGCCGGCCTCGGGGCTGGCGGCGACCCCGGCAGGGGAGCGAAAGCAGCCGAACAGAGCCGGGAAGAGATTCGGGGGGCACTGCTGGGCGCAGACCTGGTCTTCATTACTGCCGGGATCGGTGGCGGTACCGGCACCGGCGCGGCTCCGGTCGTCGCCGGCATAGCCAGAGAGTGCCGCGCTCTTTGTGTGGCTGTAGTGACCAGGCCTTTCTCTTTCGAAGGCAGACGGCGTCACAAGGTGGCTGATGAGAGCCTGGCGCGCCTCGCCGCGAGGGCAGACGCGCTCGTCGTCATCCCCAACGACCGCCTGGTGCAGGTCGCCGACGGCATGGCGACCGCCGGCGACGGTTTCAAGCTGGCGGACGACTACCTTTGCCAGTCCATCACAGCAATCTGCGACCTGGTGACTATCCCCTCTGTCATCAACGTCGATCTCGCCGCCGTGCGCTCGGTGCTGGCCGACGCTGGCCCTGCCTGGCTCTCGGTGGGGACAGGCGCCGGGCCCGACCGCGCGGCGCAGGCAGCGCGAAACGCGATTTCGAGCCGCCTTCTCGGCACCGCGATTCTGAGCACTGACAGGGCGCTGTTCACCATCAGCGCCGGGGCCGACCTGACCATGCTGGAGATGGCGGAAGCGGCGAAGATAGTTTCCGAGGCATTGGGACCCGAGGCCAGGACCGTCTTCGGACTGGTGCTGGACAGCGAGTCGAAGGGCCAGGTGAAGGTGACCCTGATCGCCGCTGGCGTCAGCGTGGGCCCGCGGACCAATGTGGGCGGCGGCCGGGCGACAGCGGGGGAAGCGTAGCTTCACCGTTCTTCGCTGGGTACCGCCAGCGCAAAAGGACCGTCCGCTCCGCTACCCAGGCGGAAGCTTGGTGCATAGATACGAATTCCCATGCCTGGGACTTCAGCCGCGGGTGGAAACCAAAGGATGAGTCTCCCACGAAACGTCAGTCCGGCCCCCGAGCTGGAATCCAGAACCCTGGGGTGAATCCCGTTTGACTGGATACCGGCTGCAGTTTACCCTGAGCGCCACGCCCTTCGAG
>JACPRR010000009.1 GCA_016189825.1 Chloroflexota bacterium | reverse complement strand
GGCTCCGGAGGCATCCGTACCAATGTAGTTGCCCGCGACGAAGTTGTAGCGCACGCCTATGTCCTGAAGGTCAATCCCTCGGCCTCGATTGCCGCTGATGACGTTGCGCTCCGCCTCGGTAGCGCCTCCGATGAAGCTGTGGTGAGTTCCCTCGGTCAGCCTGATGCCGTCCTGAGCGTTACCCAGTGCCTTAGTGCCTGTGGCATCTGTGCCAATGTAGTTCCCTATAACCACCACGTCCGTTATGCTCCTCCATCCCACCTTGATCCCGTTCCCGCCTTTCCCGCTGACGATGTTCCTTTCCTGCGGCGACATGCCCCCGATCTTATTGAAGGAGGCGTTTACGTGGATGCCGTCCCCTGTGTTGCCCAGGGACGTGGTGCCAGCGGCATTCACCCCGATTAGGTTACCGACGACCTCGTTGCCCCAGGTGCCCCAGTCGCTAAGCATGACACTGACACCGCCGTCTGTACTGATCACATTGCCTCTGACGACGTTACTGAAAACGCCCAGCTCCATTGTCACGGCAGACGCAGATTTCCCAAGGTTGACCAAGCCAGCAGCATCGCTGCCGGCGTAGTTCCCGACAATCATGTTGTGGTGGGCTCCAGCCATCAATCCGATCTCTTCGCGGCCGTTGCCAGCAACCACGTTCCTTTCTCCCGGTGCAGTTCCGCCAACGAGATTATGAGAGGCGCCACTGGCGATGAAGACGCCGGCCTCCGGGTGCCCCATTGCGCGGGTGCCAGTGGTATCCAGACCTATGTAGTTTCCAACCACCCGGTTGCCCATGGTGCCCTCACCATTAATAACGACGCCGGCCCATCCATTTCCGCTGATGACGTTTCTCTCTCCGGGTATCGTCCCACCTATCGCGTTGCCGGAGGCGCCTCCGTTGATGGACACGCCATTGTACCGATTACCCTTCGCGCTGGTGCCAGTGACGTCAGTCCCGATGTAGTTCCCGATCGCCCTGTTGCCAGTGGTCCCAGGTCCAAACATGCCCACTCCACCCCCATTTCCGCTGATCAGATTGCCTTCGCCCAAAGGACCACTCCCGCGAGCTCTGTCACCTCCGATGACATTGCCCTTGGCGGCGAAGTTCCCCCCAATGAATACTCCTGGGCCCGGGAAGTTAAGTATCTGCAACCCCTTTATCACATTGCCATCCGAGATTATGTTCAGGCCAACGGCATCAGGCGGCGTGCCACTGCCGTCCACGATAACCCCCGCATTGCTGGCATCAATTGTCAAGCCACCTTGCTTCAAAGGCGGCAGATAGCTTAGGAGTTTGATGACTGCCGGATTTCTCGGCGGAAATGCCGATGGATCGAAGGTGACGGTGTCGCCATTGCCACCATTTTCCAGCGCCCAGCGGAGCGTCCCCGGCCCGCTGTCAGCGTTGCTGGTGACGGTCCAAGTCCTGCCAATTGCAGTTGTGGCTGCCAGGGTCTGGGGCTGGGACGCCAGTGTTGCTATATCCCGGTAGCCGACCAACACAAGCGCTTCCGCGTCGCCTTCCCCCGGTACAGGCACTTGTGGTCCAATCTCTCCTCCGTGTCGGGACGCGCCCTGGGCAAACTGAGGTGTCCCTGGGGGGTCGGCCATGAGACTCACGCGGGTTACCGTCTGCCCAACTCCGTTAGTTTGAGGCGACGCGGCACTGCGAGTCGGGCTGGAAGCCGAATTCTCTGCAAGGATAAACAGCCCTCCATCCTGTGACGCTGCATACACGAGGTCACCAGCCGCCGCGACCTCCAGTGTGGAGCCAGGCAGGTACTGGCCTCCCAGCGCTTTCGGCGTCTCGGATACAGAGATGTCCATTGTCTCGATGCCGGGGGCGCCGCCCGCCAAGTATAATTTCCTTCCTACCACAGCCAACCCGTCAATAAGCCCCGAAACTGGGACGAATCCCAATCCCTTCGGCTGGGTAGGGACCGAGATGTCCACGACTTGGAGGCGGCTGTGGTCACCCATGTAGGCATAGTCCCCTGAAATGGCCAGGGAGACTACCTTGACGATGTCGGGCGGCTTGTAGGTCGCAGCCAGGGCCGGCTTCTTCGGATCAGAGACGTCCACAACCAGCAGGCCTCCCGTCTCCTGGGCAATGAAGGCCACGTTTCCCTTGACGTCTACCCCCACCGTGGATGGCTGTCCTGGAGGTCCCGTATGAAGATCGATGAAGCTTAGCTTCACGGGAGAAGACGGATTGGAAACGTCGATGATCTGAAGCCCTCATTCGTCCGGGATATAGGCAACCCCGCCCTTGACGACAATATCTCGGGCCACTCCGGGCTCTATGGCAAGAGAAGACACGAGTCTGGGATGGGCTGGGTCGGCGATGTTCACAATCTGCAGACCGTTCCAGCCCCCGTACGGCATGGTACCGACATAGGCATACTGGCCCGCAACAGCGATGGTTTCCGCCCATCCTAGTGTAGTCTCGCTGCCCACCTCCCTCGGCCGAGCGGGATCGGACACGTCTACTACCCGCAGGCCATACTGCCCGGCGGCCAAGTAGACGTAGTTCCCCGATGCCGCCACATCAGCGGCGTAGCCAAAGGGCCTGTACTGACCTACTTGGGCAGGGCGGGCCGGGTCCGACGCGTCGATGATGCGCAGGCCCGCTTCACGGTCGGCCACCCATACTCGGCTCCCGGAGATAGCCAGGCTCGATGCGAAAGGCCCCTTGGTCCGGTGGCTTCCTATCTCAACCGCTGCGGCCTGCTTTGTCACATCGAACAGCCACAACCCTCCCCAGCCGTCAGCAACGTATGCCACACCGTTTTTCACGGCCACGTCGAAGGCCCAGCCCAGAGTGTCAGCAGAGCCGATCTCTCGCGGACGGGACGGGACCGCCGTGTCCACCAGCCGCAGTCCACCCCAGCCATCCGCCACATAAGCAGTGTTTCCAGACACGGCAACGCCATAGGCATATCCCGGCGTATCAAGAGACCCAATCTCCTCTGGTCTTGCTGGCTCCGATACGTCGGCAATCAGCAGCCCCGCCCCCGCTGCAGCCAGGTAGGCGCGGCCCCCCACTACGACTACATCGAAGGCGTAATTCAAGCCGTAGGCCACTGCCACCTTGTGTGGTCGGGTTCGGTCCGAGACATCCACAACGCGCAGTCCGGCCGGACCATCGGCCAGGTAAACGTGACTGCCGGCAACCGCTACGCTTTCGGCGTAGCCGGGACTGTCGTAGG
>JACPRR010000085.1 GCA_016189825.1 Chloroflexota bacterium | reverse complement strand
TCTATGCCCCAGGCCTGGGGTAGGGGAGACACCCCAATGGTTCTCTTACCCTGGCATTGCGGCCCACATTGAGATTACCATAATATCCGCGGATTACGACCCCTTCACATGCCTTGACCCGGAAGAGCACCGAAACCTATACTATGCGGGTTCGACTCACATAGCACAGCAGTGGTCGGGCGCGAAGGTGTCACGATGCAGATGGGGTTCTACTTCGACCAGACACGGTGCACTGGGTGTTACACGTGCATTGTCGCCTGCAAGGACTGGCATGATGTGCCGGCCGGGCCCGCCGCCTGGCGGCAGGTAGCGACATTCGAGAAGGGGCGCTACCCGGAGCTCTTCGTGGCGCATCTCGCGACATCCTGCTACCACTGCGCCAGCCCGGCATGCGCTGATGCATGCCCGACAGGGGCAATAACGAAGAGAGAGGCCGACGGCGTGGTCGTCGTTGACAGGGAAGCGTGTCTGGGGCATGACAGGTGCGACATGTGCTTTCAGGCCTGTCCTTACGGGGCGCCGCAGTTCGGCGCCGAAGAGAACGCCAAGATGCAGAAGTGTAATTTCTGCGTCGACCGCCTCGCGGAAGGGAAGCTGCCGATCTGTGTCGCCGGCTGCCCGATGCGGGCCCTCGATTCGGGGCCGCTGGAACAGATGAAGGCCAGGGCGGGCACGTCTCTCGACGCAGAGGGCTTTGTAAGGGATGATGCGCTCGGCCCCTGCATAGTATTCAAACCAATGAGAGATACGCGCCGGCGTGCTCTCATGCGCAAGGACAACGCGCCCTACACGGTGAGGCAGAAGTAGGGGACCCCCTGCCTGGCTGGCAACTGCGCAACAGGAATGCCACAGAGGGAGATTCGCCGCCGTTTTCGGCGAGGGAGAAACGCATGACAGGGATTACTTCATACGGGGCATACATACCCAAATACCGTCTGTCTGCCGAAGTCATCGCACAGGTGTGGGGGAAGCGGGGGGGGAAGGACGAGCGGAGCGTGGCCAACTACGACGAGGACAGCCTCACCATGGCCGTGGAGGCCGGAGCCGACTGCCTGGTACCCGGGAACAGAGATGGATTGACCGGGCTGTACTTCGCTTCCACAACTTCGCCCTATCGCGAAAAGCAGTGCGCCTCAATAGTCGCCGCTGCACTGGACCTGCCTGCCAGTCTGGCAACCATTGACATCGCGAATTCGCTGCGGGCGGGGACCAATGCGCTGCGGACGGCAGTGGACTCAGTGAAATCAGGCGGCAGCGCCCTCGTCATCGCCTCGGACAGCCGCCTCGGATTCCCGCAGACTTCCCAGGAGCTAGCTTTCGGCGACGCCGCCGCAGCCCTCGTTGTCGGCAACTCCGGAGTAATCGCCGAGATCGAGGACAGCTTCACCGTCTCCGACGATATAACCGACGTCTGGCGGAAGGACGACGACGAGTTTGTGCGCTCGTGGGAAGACCGCTGGGTGATCATGTATGGCTACGATCGGAACATCCGCGCCGCGGTTTCCGGACTGCTCAAGAAGACCTCCAGCAAGCCGGGTGATTTCGCAAAGGTCGTCATGTATGGCCCGGACGCGCGGAGCCACGATGCGGCGGCGAAGGCTCTCGGATTTGCCGCGACGCAGTTGCAAGACCCGCTGTTCGGCAAGGTCGGCAACTCGGGCGCGGCGCACGCGCTGCTATTGCTTTGCGCCGCCCTCGAACAGGCCAAACCCGGGGAGCGCATCCTCGTCGCCAGCTACGGAGATGGCGCCGACGCCTTCTCCTTCAGGATAACGGACGAAATCGCTCGAGCCCGTAAACCCTTGGGTGTGCACGGCAATCTGGCGGCGAGGCGGCCGCTCACCTCGTACGGGAAGTTCCTCACCTTCCACAAGCAACTGGACCAGCCCGAGGAGCTGATGAGGGTATTCCCTGCGGCCACGGTGATGTGGCGTTCCAGGAAGTGGGCGCTCCGAGGGCACGCCAGCAAATGCCGGAAGTGCGGCACAGTCGCCTTCCCCATCCAGAGAGTGTGCTTCAACTGTCGCTCCAAAGACGATTTCGAAGAAGTCAGGCTGACCGACAAGAAGGGCAAGGTCTTCACCTTCTCCATCGACAACCTCGCCGGCACCCCGGACCCACCGGTCACGCAGACGGTGCTCGAATCTGAAGAGGGCAGCGCCCGCGTATACTGCCTGATGACCGATTGTGAAGCGTCCGATGTGAAGGTCGGCATGCCGGTGGAATTCACTTTCCGCCGCTTCCACGAGCTCGGTGGATTCGTGAACTACTACTGGAAATGCAGGCCGGTAAGAGGATAAGGATATGGAAAGCATTAAGGACAAGGTCGCCATAGTTGGCATGGGCTGCTGTCGTTTCGGCGAGAATTGGGACCAAGGCGGCGACGACATGATGATCGAGGCGGCGTACGAGTCATACGCGGATGCGGGCATCGACCCGAAGCAGATACAGGCTGCGTGGCTGGGCACGGTCAGCGCGCACTGGATTGGCATGGCTGGCCTGCCACTCGCGGAGGCACTGAAGCTGCACGGCATTCCCGTCAGCCGCGTCGAAGCGTATTGCGCCACCGGGCATGAAGCGCTCCGCCACGCCAGTATGGCCGTCGCCTCGGGCATGTACGATGTCGTGCTCGCGCTCGGCTTCGAGAAGCTGAAGGATACCGGCTTCCCCGGCCTCGGCGTGGGCCGCGGCATGCACCCTGTGCTTGAGGTGAGGCGGACATCGCCGGCCTCGTTCGCGCTCGCGGCGACCCGGTACTTCTACCACTACAGCCTGAGCCTTGAGGAAGGCAAGAGAACGCTGGCCAAGATATCGGTGAAAAACCACAAGAACGGCGCTCTTTCCCCGAAGGCGCACCTGAGGAGAGAGGTGACCATTGAGCAGGTGCTCAACGCGCCGATCATAGCCAGTCCCCTCGGTTTGTTCGATTGCTGCGGCAACAGCGATGGCTCCGCGGCCGCCATACTGGTGCGGGCCGACATGGCCAGGCAATTCCGGGCAGACCCCGTGTATATTAAGGGCCTGGGCCAGGCGCAGATGGCCATGATGCCGCACTTCCAGCCCGGCTACCACTGGACAGGGTTCGATGCGACCACGTTCGCGGCAAAGCAGGCGTACGACCAGGCCGGCATCAAGGACCCTCGGAAGGAGATCAGCCTCGCCGAGGTGCACGACTGTTTCACCATCACCGAGCTGCTCAACTACGAAGACCTCGGTCTCAGCCCCCGGGGCAAAGCGAAGCAGGACATCGATGCGGGCACGTTCGAGCTCAACGGGGCGCTCCCCGTAAACAGCGACGGCGGATTGAAGTCGTTCGGCCATCCTGTAGGCGCGAGCGGCCTCCGCATGACCTATGAGGTGTACAAGCAGCTTCAGGGCAAGGCCCAGCTCCCGCAGCGGCAGTTGAAAGACCCCAGGCTTGGACTCGCCCACACGCTCGGAGGGCATCCCAGCATCTCGTGCGTGGTCGTCTGCGGCAAGGACAAGGGATAGGGCCCGCAGCGGCAGTCATCGCCATACGCGCAGTTAGCCGCAATACGGTTCACTCAGGCTAGTGTCCTGCAAACATTGGTGGGCCTCTGTGGGCGGCACTCGAACTTTCTGCG
>JACPRR010000084.1 GCA_016189825.1 Chloroflexota bacterium | reverse complement strand
GAGCACCACTGCGCGTTACATTACCCTGCACACGGTGCTCTTGGTAGGCGCGTCTATTGCCCTGGCAATCTTGTCCCCGCTGGGCACGACATATCTGGTGGGAGCAGCGGCTTGCGGGGCGCTGTTCCTAGGGTGTAATGTATTATTATGGCGTAACCCGCGCGGAAAGGCGGCATGGGCCAGTTACAAATTGTCAGGCATGTATTTGCTGGCGTTGCTTGCGTTCATGCTCGTCGACGTGTTGACGCGGGCCACCGGATAAGGAGAGTATCATGTCAAAGACGAAGTTGGTCCTGTTTGCGGTCCCGCTGGCCACGGCGCTATTCGCGGCGGCGTGCGGGCCAGGCGCGGCTCCCACTACCACCGCCACTACTACTACCAAAACTACCACTACCCCAACCACAACACGCACCACCGCGCCGCCCGCTACAACTCCGGCAACGGCGGGCATTGACGCCAGCGCGCTGTTCGCGGCCAACTGCGCCGCATGCCACGGCGCCAACCGCCAGGGCATGCAGGGCCTTGGCCCCGCCCTGACGCCCGCCAGCCTCGCCGCGAAGTCGCTGGACCAGGTAAACGATGCGATTACGAACGGGCGGGCAAACACGCTTATGACTGGCTTCAAGGGACGCTTGACCCCAGAGCAGATCGATGCCCTGGCCAAGTACGAGAAGAACACCGCACCATAGTTTCCCACCCTTCGACCCCTCCGTTCGTTCCGGTGGAAGGCACCCTGAAGGCCGGCGCTTCGTGCAAGCGCCGGCCTCAGTTCGTGGATTTCGACCCACGGCTGAAGCCGTGGGCATGGGAATTCGTATCTACGCCCCAGGCTAGAGCCTGGGGCAGCGGAGACACCCAGCGGGGCGGACCGCGCGGTGCGGATCTGGGCCGTTGCTACCCGCCTGGAGGGAAGATGACGATCTCGAAAAACGCCGGCAAAGTGCAGACCGTCCTCGGCCTGGTTGATCCCGAGGACCTGGGAATCACGCTCCCTCATGAGCACCTCATCTCGGACCCCACCGGCGGCGGCGCCCACTTCGAGGAGCCCGAAGGGGAGCGCGAAAGGATTCTCGCCCACCAGCCGGTCCGGCTCGACAACCTGAGCTGGGTCCGCTTCAACCCCCGCAGCAACCTGGACAACCGCTTGCTCGATGAAGCGCTTGCCATCAAAGAGCTCACCGAGTTCAAGGCGCTCGGCGGCAGGACGGCCATCGAGCAGACAAACGTCAGCGTCGGCCGCAACCCGGAGGCGCTGGTCCGGGTGTCGAAGGAGACCGGGCTCAACATCATCATGGGCTCCGGGTACTTCGCCACCGCCCCGCGCACGAGGAAGCTCGTGGAGGCGAAGTCCGCCGAGACTATCGCCGCGGAGATCGTAAGGGATATCGAGCTTGGCGTGGCCGACACCGGCATCAAGTCCGGCATCGTTGGCGAGCTTGCCTGCACGCACCCGCTCAAGGAAAGCGAGGCGAAGCTGCTCAGGGCGGGAGGCATGGCGCAGCGGCAGACCGGCGCCGCCCTCTGGCTTCATCCGGGGTTGGACGAGCGGTCGCCCTTCGAGGAACTGGAGGTGCTCAAGAAAGCCGGCGCCGACCTCTCCAGGGTGGTCGTCTGCCACATGGACCTCTGCCACTACACGCTTGAGTCGCGGCTTCGCCTCCTGGATGCCGGGTGCTACCTCGAATACGACGTATTCGGCAGGGAAGGGTACTGGCCGCCGGCGCACTCCGTCCTCGCGGAGGGCCGTCTGCCGGAGATGCCAAACGATACGGCGCGCATCAGGGAGATCAGGGAGCTAATCGGGCTTGGCTATGCGGGCCGGCTCCTCGTGTCCCACGACATCGCGCAGAAGATCGCCATGGTCTCCTACGGCGGGTGGGGCTACGGGCACATCCTGAGAAACGTGGCCCCGCTGATGAAGGTCTACGGCATCACCGACGCGCAGATCGCCACGCTCCTGGCCGAGAACCCGAAGAGGCTGCTCCCCTTCGCCTAGCAGGCGGTGGAACCACCCGAGCGCCTCGGCCGCAAGACTATGTCTAAGTCCGCGTCCAGCGCCTCGGCAACCTTCCTGACTGTGGATAGTGATGGGAGCCTGGAGCCGCTCTCCAGCCGCGCTATGCCAGCCTGCTTCGTGTTGACCTTTCTGGCCAGTTGTTCCTGAGTCAACCCCTTGGCCAGCCTCAGCCGGACCAGTTCTCTTGCGAGCTTATATTCTAGCTCCAACGCATCATACTCGGCCTTGAACTTGGGGTCCTTCATGAGTTGCTTCTTGTGTTCTTTCCAATTCATCGTCTTGGCCTCCGGGACAGGTGTTTGGCATAGGGCATTCCCAAATCGGTGCCGAACTCTTCCAGGAGGTCGACCGTCCTGGCGATCTTCGCTCTCGACTTCACGTCCAAAGATTCGATGAAGTCCGCTACCGGACGTCTGCCCTTGGAGGTCTCGTAGTACTCGACCTGCCACATTTTCCAAATCATCATAACACTATTGTTATACCAATGCAAAACGGGTAGCTGAGCAAGAGGGTAGCCAGTTTCCTCGAGCGTCCTGCGAAAGGCAAGAACGAATACGAATTCGCTGGCTTTGCCAGCCCGCTTTACCCCTAGTCATACCGGCGATAGCCGGTATCCAGACGTCTGGATTCACACGGGGTTCTGGATTCCGGCTCGCATGCCGGAATGACGTTTCGCGGGACGCTGTTTCCTCTTGACTGATAGCACGTGCGTTCTATATACTGGCAGTGCGGGAATGATATGCCAGACTGGTTTCACGGCGCTTTACCATGAAGGTGCTTTGCGTTCTCTTTCCTCATTTCCACTTCCAGTGCGAGGCTGGGAGACGGCCAGCCCTCAAGGGCCGCCCGGCCTTCGTGGTCTACGCCGCCGGCTCGCAGAAGCTGGTGCTGGACCATACTCCCGGGCTTGAAGGCATCCAGGCGTATATGCCGCTACAGGAGGCGCTGTCCAGGCATGGCCAGGCCGAGATCGTTCCTGCCGACATCCCCTGCTACGGCGCCGTTTTCAACCAGGTGCTGGACGCGCTGGAAGAGAAGGGCCCGCTGGTCGAGGGCGCCGGACTCGGCTGCGCGTACCTCGGGCTCGACGGGCTGGAGTGGGTCTATCCCAGCCGGAAAGCGCTCTTCTCCGCGGTACGGGAAGCGGTGCCGCCCTCCCTCGTCTTCCAGCTCGGGATAGCGGAAGGCAAGTTCCCCGCTTACATGGCCGCCCTTTCCAGCCCCACCGGCGGCCACCGCCTAGTCACTGGGAGCATCGCCGAAGTGTGCGCTTTCCTCAAGGATTTCCCCTGCAATGTGCTGCCCATCTCCTGGCAGAACAAGCAGAGGCTCTGCGATTTCGGCCTGGGCACGCTGGGCCAGGTAGCTGCGCTGCCGCCGGGGCCGCTCCAGGCGCAGTTCGGGTCCGAGGGCAAGCGGATATGGGAGCTGGCCCGGGGGCAGGACGGAGAACCGTTGCATCCGCGCCACAGCGAGGAGACGATCGAGGAAACCCTTGAGTTGCCCTCGGTAGCAGTCTCGCTGGAGGCGGTACTGGCCGCTGTGGACTCATTGCTGGCGAAGGCATTGCTGCGCCAGGCCGTCAAGGGCAGGGGCATACGCAGCCTTACCCTGTGGGCGCTGGTCCAGGGCCTGGGCTACTGGGAGCGCAGCGTATCCTTCAAAGAGCCGGCGACCGGGGCCAGGCAGATGCTCTCGCGCATAAAGCATCTCCTGGAGATCTCGCCGCTGCCCGGGCCGGCAGAGGAAATAGGGCTGAAGATAACCGGCTTTTGCCGCGAGCATGGACAGCAGAGCAGCCTGTTCTCCGAGACGAGGGCGCAGGAGCAGCTACAGGAGGACATCAAAGAGATGGAACTCCGATTAGGGCAGGGACCACAGGTGTTCAGGGTAAGGGAGATCGAGCCCTGGTCAAGGATACCGGAAAGACGCCAGGCGCTGATGCCCGGACAGTGAGGGAGTTGCGCCTGCGCCGCTCTCGCCGCCCTTGACATCGGCCGCATGCCGTGGCTACTATGTAATT
>JACPRR010000079.1 GCA_016189825.1 Chloroflexota bacterium | reverse complement strand
GCGGGGAGCCGCCAGTCTATCTGGCCATCAGCCTTGGTGATGAGCCGGGAGTAGCTCGCCCTGGCGTCATCCTGCGGTTGTGGCTTGATCTCCCCCCGCGCCCAGCGTCCCACCGTGCGCGGCAACAGCGCCGCCGCGAGCGCGGCCAGCCGGCGGGAGAGCGAGAGCGCAGTATCATCGTCCCTCACGGGCTCCTCGACCTGCTCGAGTATCGGGCCCGTGTCCATGCCTTCGTCCATGAGCATCATCGTCACCCCGGTAACCGCGTCGCCATCGAGGATAGCCCAGGGGATCGGCGAGGGCCCGCGATGGCGCGGCAGCAACGAAGGATGGACGTTGAGACATCCGTAGCGAGGCAGGCCGAGCACGCTCGCCGGCAGCAGCAGCCCGTAGGCCACCACTACTATGAGGTCGGGGGCGAGCCCGGCCAGCCTGGCAAGCGCCTCCGGCTCGCGGAGCGAGCGCGGCTGGAGCACCTCGATCCCCAGTTCCACGGCGAGCCTCTTCACGGGACTGGCGGCGGCTTCCCGGCCGCGGCCGGCGGGGCGGTCGGGCTGCGTGTATACAGCGGCGACCCGGCAGCCGCCATCGAGCAGCGCCCTGAGGCTGGGCACGGCGAACTCGGGCGTCCCCATGAACACGATGCGCGGCGCTGCAAGCATGCACCGATTGTGCCTCATGCCGGGCCCTCTTGCAAATCCCTGCCTTTGTGCTATAATGCTGGGCGACGGTTAGAGTTTGAGTTCACCATCCTGCTCGATTCAACGCGAGTCCCGAATCCCCAGGCCATGGATGACCCAGACAGCAACCCAACTAATGTGGAAAGGAGGTCATCCATGAGCTTCACGGACAAGACGCTTCAGTGTGTCGATTGCAATGGCAGCTTCACCTTCAGCGCGAGCGAACAGGAGCTGTTTGCCAGCAAGGGATACACCAACGAGCCCAAGCGCTGCCCCGAGTGCAGGGCAGCCAGGAGGCAGCAGCGCGGCGACAGCCCGGCCGGCAACGGCGGCGGCTATCAGGCGCGGACGCAGCGGGAGATGTTCCCGGCGGTATGCGCTTCCTGCGGCAAGGACACCCAGGTCCCCTTCGAGCCCCGGACCGGGCGCCCGGTATACTGCAGTGCATGCTATGCCAAGGTCAGGCGCTAAGCTTAGCTGAAACGCATTGACGAGGGGGACGGGCCAAAATTGGCCCGTCCCCCTCTCTTTTTCCCCCCGGAGGCGCCCCCAGGACCCCAAGAAAAATCACACCCGTTTATGTAAACACTCCCCTTGAGAGGCACTCGACTATTGTGCTATCGTTCTCCGCGTGCCGGTGCCCCACAGTACGCCCCGGGCCCGTCACAAAGGAACCATCTCAGTCCGCAATACTATCCTGAGGCCCTTTTTTTCTCGATAGGTGAGGTCTGATTGTGAGGTCTGCGTTTTGCCATGACATCAATAACACCGTTGAGGCCTGCTCGCGAGGTCTGGGAAACCACACTTGGCCAACTGGAACTCCAGGTCACCAGGTCCGTCTACGACACGTGGTTGAAGAGCACAACCGGCATCGGTTTCGAAGATGACCGTTTCGTTGTCGGCGTGCCCAATAGTTTCGTCGCCGAAAGCCTTGAAACCCGCTTCCAGTCCCTGGTGAGGAAGACGCTGCTTGGAGTGGTGGGACAGGACCTGGGGGTCGAGTTCAGGGTCACTCAAGGAGCGAACGGGCACAGCCCTCGTCCCGGGGCTGCCAACGGCCACCCTGACGATAGGTCGGGCGCGCGGCGGAATGGCTCGTCGCTGGTCTGGCTCAACAATCGCTATACTTTCGATACCTTCATCATGGGCAGCTCGAACCGTATGGCCTACGCGGCGGCGCTCGCGGTAGCTGAAAACCCGGGCAAATCCTATAACCCGCTATTCATCTATGGGGGCGCCGGACTGGGCAAGACCCACCTGCTCCATGCCATCGGGCATACTGCGGTCCAGCGGGGCGCCCGCGTTATCTGTGTGAGCGCGGAGCAGTTCACCAACGAGTTCATTACTGGCATCAGGGAACGGTCGACCGACGCCTTCTGCCAGAAATACCGCAATGTCGATGTCCTCCTCATCGACGATGTCCAATTCATTGCCGGCAAGGAGCAGACCGAAGAGGGGTTCTTCCACACCTTCAATGATCTGCATAACGCCAACCACCAGATTGTGCTCACCTCCGATCGGCCGCCGGCCGCGCTTACCCTGCTGGAGAACCGGCTGCGCTCGCGCTTCGAGTGGGGGCTCATCACCGATATCCAGCCGCCGGAGCTGGAGACCCGCATTGCCATCCTCCAGGCCAAGGCCAGGGCGCTGGTAGTCGAGGTGTCCCAGGATACGCTCCAGTTCATCGCCCGGCGCTACCAGCGCAACATCAGGGAGCTCGAGGGCGCGCTGAACCGGGTCGTGGCCTTCTCCCGGCTCACCCGTGCCCCAATTGATTCCGACCTGGCGGCAAAGGCGCTCGAAGACATCGGCGCCTCCCGCTCGGGCCGGACCACCACGCCGGCGCTGGTGGTTGAGCACGTGTGCTCTCACTTCGAGATGCCTGCTGCGGCGCTCACCAGCAAGCGTCGCGATGCGAAGACCGCGCTGGCCCGCCAGGTGGCCATGTACCTGATACGAGATGAGCTGCACCTGCCCTTCGCCGAGATCGGCTCCTGCTTCGGCGGGAGGGACCATTCCACTGTTGTCCACGCCTGTGAGAAGATAGAAGAAGAGGTCAATATCAATCCTCAGCTTCGCCGGCGGGTGCTGGACATCCGTGCCCAGCTCCACCCGGATGACACGACAAAGACATAATTTTTGTGGATAACTCGCCCGTCCGCTGTGGATAACTGTGTCGCTTTGTGCATAACTTTCCCCCGGCGCACATTCGCCATCAACGGTTTCCCTCCTTGTAGTGCCCTTAAGG
>JACPRR010000087.1 GCA_016189825.1 Chloroflexota bacterium | reverse complement strand
GTCTTTGGGCATTACCGCTCCCTGCTGGGGAGAGCCCAGGGTCAACCAGCTCGGGAAGTACGGCTGCGGACCCTTGGTGGTGACCCTGACAGTGTAATTGTCGACCACTTGAATGAGGTCGACGCTGGTCCGCATCATCGGCTGCGGTGAGTCCTTCCTCTGGTACTGTTCTAGACTGAACTTGATATCTTTGGCCGTCACTTCATCCCCGTTGTGGAACTTGACCCCCTTCCTCACGTTCAAGGTCCAGGAAAGAGCGTCAGAGGCCATCGTCCACCTCTCGACCACCGCGGGTGCGAACTCACCCTTTTCCGTCCAGATCATGACATCGAATATCGGGTGCGTCAGAAGCATGTCGGTCTGTACCAGGATCGGGACCTCAAACTTTTCCTTGCCGAAGGTGGCGGTGGCTATCTTCAGATCCCCGAAGGTGGCGGGGGCACTGGTGGTAGGGACCGCAGTTGTCGAGGGCTTAGCGGTCGTTGGCGCAACCGATGTGCCGCCAGTTGCCGGTTTCGACGTCGTCACCCCGGCTGATGTTGTGGTTGGGGAGGCGCTAGTCGTTACCTTCCCCGACTGGCTGCAACTGGTGACAATGAGCATAGCAGCTACTGTTACTGCACCGAACAGCGTGTACAGCGCCTTCAATCGCCGGTTCCCGCTCCAGGGTTCACCCCGCGCGTTGTTGCGTGGCATTTCGATCATGGCTAATCTCCTCCGTTTTGTTGCGATATCGCGAATTCTAATTTTATGGCCTACCATATGAGTTGCGCAACTAACCGTTACGTAGGAGAGATTCCTCCCCTCGGCAGGCTCAGAGAAGGCTAGCGCGGAATGACATATTTGTCACCCTGAGCCCTTCGGCAGAACTCAGGCTAAACTGCGTCGAAGGGTCTCTTCTCGAACATGACGCACTCTGTTGCAACTTAGCACGGGCACTGAGCTACTGACTGGCTGGACGTATGGTTCAAGACTGGCGAGGAACGGATTCGAGGGATACCATCACTTTTCCATGCCTGTTAATATGCAGTCTACCAGAAGAATGTTAAGATCCTGTTTGGCCCTGCTTGAGCGTGCCTTGCCATGGGCGCCGGACAAGTATATGACTCAATCTGCCGTTGCGCCGGCGCGGGGGACGGTGCCGATAATGCCCCGCGTCTCCAGGTCGGAAATCTCTTCGGCGGTGAGGCCAGCTATCTCTCGGAGGACGTACTCGTTGTGCTCTCCAAGGCACGGTGCATAGGAGCGCGGGGGCACGTCCGTCCTCTCCAGCCGCCACAGCCTTCCCGGACACAGGTGCCGCCCGGCGTCCGGGTGGTCTACGGTTTCAAGATAACCTTGCTCCCGCACATGGGGGTCGGCATAGACATCGGCGTTGTTGTACACCGGACCGGCGGCAATGCCGGCTTCCTGCAACAGCCTGGTAACTTCCGACTTGGTGCGGCTTTCAGTCCAGCGCCGTATCACCTGGTCGATCTCGTCCTGGTTCTTCAGCCTGCTTAATATGTCATTGAAACGTGCGTCGCCGGCCAGACGGGGGTCGCCGATGATTCCGGCCAGGCGGCGCCACTCTTCATCGGAGGCTACCGACAGTGTGACCCACTCGTCTTTTCCCTGGCAGGGGTAGCACCCCTGGGGACTCCTCGTGGCATGCCGGTTGCCCAGGGAGCGCCATACCCTTTCGTTCATCGAGTAGTCCATGACCGCCTCACCGATGTGGCATACGCTTGGCTCCGCCATGGAAGCGTCGATGAACACACCTTTCCCTGTCTTCTGGCGGTAGTAGAGCGCGGTGAGGATAGCCAGGGCATTGGTGGAAGCGCCGATTGAGTCGCAATGGGTGCTGGGGCTGACGGCGGTGCCGTCGCCGTCCCCGTAGTCACGCAGGGCAAAAAGGCCGGCGGCGCCATCGATTGAGTTGCCCATGGCAACGCTCCGCGCATATGGCCCGGTCCTGCCGAATCCCGTGGAAGACAGGTAGATGATGCCCGGGTTCACCGTGGAGAGATCCTTGTAAGTGATGCCGAGTTTCTCGGCCGCGCCCACCGCCATGTTCGAGAGATAGATGTCGCTGACCTTGATTATTCGCATGAAGGCGTCGAGGCCCTTCGGCTTTGTCAGGTCCAGGGTTACATCCAACTTCCCGTGGTTGCGGGACATGAACCCGGGCGTGCAATTCCATGGTCTCGGGCTGTCCGGGACCGGTCCGTGGGCGCGGCGGGTGGAATCCACCCTGGTGATGGACTCGACCTTGATGACCTGGGCCCCCAGGTCGGCGAGCAGGACGCCTGCCCCCGGCCCCCCCCGCCCGGTCCCGATTTCGACCGCCCTGATGTTGGCTAAGAGGTTGCCCTTGTGCATGATTCGCTCCAATGCAGCGTTTAGATTACGCTCCGGTTTCTGAGCACAGCGAGGTCATGTTCGGAATATCCGAGGAGGTCACAGTATATGTCCCTGTTGTGCTGGCCCAGGAGCGGCGCCGGCCGTCTGATGGCGTATCCTGCCGCCGACATCTTGTAGGGCGCTCCCGGGTAAGTG
>JACPRR010000001.1 GCA_016189825.1 Chloroflexota bacterium | reverse complement strand
CTCAATCTCCCTTTGGAAAATGGAGAGGCCTTCAAGTTTCCCCCGAAGATTACGTTCTCGTAACATCCACCTTGCCGCCCGGCGTCAAGAAATCACAATTCCATCAAACCCTGTGTCTAAGGCTACCATCTGCCTGAGTTATTGTCAACTACCCGACAGGGTAGTCTTTTGTTTGCGTCCTTCCGGCTATCATCGTAGAATTGCCTCAACAGGGAACATCCTGAACAGCTCCGTACGCCATTGGGAGGCCGGCGATGTTTGAGAAACTGTCTGTTATCTTGAAACGCGGCTCAGCAGAAAAGACAGCCAGAGAGGCGAAGGACCATTGCGAGCGGGCGCTGGCCTCCAAGGATGACCAGGACTACGCCATCGTCGAGCTCCAGACCGCTATTCGGATCAGGCCCGACTTCCGTGAACCATATTTTGCCCTCGGACAGGTCTTCTACGACAGGGGTGACTATGACCGAGCGATATCCAATCTCGCCAGGGCCATAGAACTGAAGCCGGATGAATCAGACGCGTACGTCGGGCGCGGCATGGCTTTCGATGCCAAAGGGGACCCGGCGCAGGCGATCGCCGACTATGACAGGGCCATAGAACTCAGCCCCAACGAAGCATCCACCTATCTGCTCCGAGGGACGGCCCACGACAAGAGGGGGGAAACGGAAAAAGCGGTGGCGGACTACCGTCGCGTGACCGAGCTCACCGCCGACTCCGACCTCCACCACAGGGTGGGAGACCGGCTGCGCGCCCTGGGGTCAAAGCCGGTCGAGCGGCCTGCCGAGCCATCATCACCAGCCCCCCATGCGGCGCCGAAAGAGCCCTCGTCAGCCTACAGGGAATCCCGAAAGGCAATACTCTCCACCAATCCCATTCTCACGCGCATAGCTCCTTCCAAAGAAGCCCCGAATGTATGGGGCGTCGTCATCGACCTCAGTCTGCCGGAGGATGCCGTCACGCTCGCGGTCCTCGCCAACGGGACGACGAACCTGTATTTCGGCCGCGGGGGTGGTATTCTGGATGCGGGCAAGAACGGCGCCGTCGCCGGAGCGTCGAAGGATCTGATAGTCGAGGCGGAGCGCTGGTTCAAGGGAATGGCCCCCTCGTCGTCGTCATCGTTCCCGCTCCCCTCTGCGAACAGGGTCGGGTTCCACATCATGACCTTCTCCGGAACGTTCACTGCCGATGCCGGAGACTCCGAGCTGCTCCATGGCGAACACAAGCTATCGCCACTGTTCCGGACGGCGCAGGAGGTCCTCACCCAGGTCCGACGCAGCAAACAGCAGAAATGAAGCGCTCGGCACACGGTTGCACCCGGGCCGTGCGAAATCGTATCCTCACGAAAAACCCCTTTTCCAGGCTGTCCAAGAATCGTCGTTGCGAGTCCCGCCTCGGGGCGAAGCAATCCCATTTAGCATGGGTGTGGCAACCAACATTCTGGGGCGAGGATCGCATGCGAGGCTCGGTGCGGAAGGAGATTGCTTCTGCCCCGACCCAATCGGGGCATGGGGGATTACCATGAAAACATCCCATACGCCGCCGGGCATGCCAGTTTCCCTGATCCTTCACCACGCGAACGTCGTCACCATGGACCCGGCCAGGCCACGGGCGGAGTTGATCGCCATTGGCGGCAACTCCATCGTAGCCGTCGGCGGCAATGACCTCCTCTCCGGTCTGCTGAGCCCTGGAACACGGCTCATCGACTGTGAAGGCCTCACCATCATTCCGGGGTTCAACGACGCCCACTGCCATGTGCTGGCCTTCGCGCGCTCATTGCTCTCCCTCGATTGCTCGCCGTCTTCCGTGAGATCGATCGAAGACATCAAGCGCGCGGTCCGGGAGCGCTCCCGCGCCACACCACCCGGTTCCTGGATAACCTGCGCCGGCTACAACCCGTTCTACCTCGAGGAGGAACGCAACCCCACGCGCCGCGACCTCGACCAGGCCACGCCGGACCACCCGGTCAAGCTCGGCGACTTCTCCGGGCACGTCTGTGTTCTCAACAGCGCCGGTCTCAAAGCGGCGGGAATCGGCAACGAGACCGCCGAGCCGCCGGGGGCGGTCATCGACCGGGAGATCGAGACCGGTGAGCCCAGCGGCGTGCTCTACGAGATGAACTACGTGGTCGACCGCGCGATACCCGCCCCCCGGCGCGAAGACCTCGACCGTGCAGTGGCCGAGGCTAGCCGCCTTTACCTGGCATCGGGCATAACCTCACTTCAGGACGCCACTGCGGACAACGGGCTTGACCGGTGGCGCCTGCTGAGCGAGTTCAAGGCCAATGCTGCGCTGAGGCCGCGGCTGGCAATGATGGTAGACCCGGGGCAGGTCGGCGAGTTCCGCAAGCACGGGCTGGAGGCCCGCGCCGGCAACAACGAGATGCGGCTGGCCGCCGCAAAGGTAATGTTAACCGAGTCGACTGGCTCGGTCTTCCCTGCCCGGGAGGAGTTGGAACGGCTGGTGCTGGGAATCCACCGGGCGGGTGGACAGGTAGCCATCCATGCCATCGAGGAAAGCGCGGTCAGCGCCGCGATATCGGCCATCGAATACGCCGTGGCGGTGAGTCCCCGGCCGGGACACCGGCACCGCATCGAGCACTGTTCTGAGAGTTCCTCCTCCCTGGTCGAACGCATGAAGTCCGCCGGAGTGGTTATCGTCACACAACCGCCATTCATCTATCATAGCGGCGACCGCTACCTGGCGCAGGTCCCCGCGGACCAGTTGCCTTGGCTGTACCCGCTCCGGACCCTCATAGAGGCCGGGGTGCCGGTTGCCGCCGGCTCCGACAGTCCTGTGGTCCCGGCGGACCCCTTCGCGGGGCTCTATGG
>JACPRR010000076.1 GCA_016189825.1 Chloroflexota bacterium | reverse complement strand
GCGGAGCCCTAAGCCATCGGCCTCCGGCCAGGGTTCGGTGCGGAAGGGGATTGCTTCGCGCAGTTTACCCTGAGCCTGCCGAAGGGCACGCAATGAGAAAGTTGGCTTGGCGCCGGTGACTGTTCTCGGACAGCACGTGGAGAGAGGAGCCATTTTCATCCTTCGTGGCGCCCGATGTAAAGCGGGCATGGAAAATTCCTACGAAAATGCAGCCGCACCCGTAGTGGCGAGGCAAGCCTCGCCCAGGGCGACCGGCCGGCCGCCCCTACGCAGTAATAAGCAGGGTGCTATTCTCATCTTTCGTGGTGCCTGTAACAACAGGCATGGAAAATTGCTACGAAAATGCCCGGTGGCACAGGCGTCCCTGCCTGTGCGTCACTTTCATACATCGTCCGGCGCGAAGCGCCATAACCGGGAATGACCTTCGAGGAAGCGGTACCGATGGTGAAACTAGAAGTCCTGAATCCGAGCGGGTTCATGCCAGATGCGGAGTTCAGCCACGCACCGCGATTGGAGGACCTGCAAGGCAAGACGATCTGCGAGCTCTCCACTGCTCTGTGGGAATACGACCGGATATTCCCTTTGATACGGGAGGCCCTGGGACGGCGCTACCCGACGATGAAGTTTATTCCCTACACGGAGTTCCCCTTGGGGGTCCATAACATAGACGTCGACAACATCGGAGACCTCATGGCTTCAAGGGGATGCGATGCAGTGATCGGAGGCCCCTCAGGCTGAGCAGGGGGTTCGACGACCGTCGGTCGTGCGCTTGCCAGGATCGAGAAACAGGGCATTCCGACTTTTGCCATAGTCAGCGCGGCGCCGGGCCTCGCGGATGTCATATCGAACGGATTCCTGGCCACCGGGTTCTGCGCGGATGCTTCGTATTACCAGTTTCCCGCCGAGACTTTCCTGCCCGGCAACGACCTCACTGCCTTTGCCGGGAACATCGATAAGGTGATCAGTGGTTTCACCGCCTGGGAGCCGCGAATCGATGTCAAACAGAGCGAGGCGCCGGGGTCCATCGTTGTTGAAGGCGTCGACCATCTCGAGTCCATCGCCAAAATGAACCTCGCCCTGTTGCGAAATAGATGGAGCGATGGTTTGCCTGTTGTCCCTGCCACCCGGCCCCGCGTCGATGCGATACTCAATGGCACGGACTTAGCGCGGGATATGGTAGTGGGAAGGATTCTGCCGCGCGGCGGCGTCGCTACTGTGGAATCGCTCGCCATCAACCTCGCGATGGCAGGGGGGCGCCCGGAGTATTTGCCGGTACTCATAGCCGCAATGAGAGGGCTCACCGACCCGTCCATGCGCCAGCAGATGATGCAATCGACCACCGGATCGGTTTGCCCGGTGGTCATCGTCAACGGGCCAGTGGCCAGGCAGATTCGCTTGAATTCGGGATACGGTTGTCTCGGTCCGGACCCGGCGCATCCCGCCGGAGGCAGCATCGGGCGAGCCATCAGGCTCGTCCTCCAGAATGTGGGCGGCGCAGTACCGGGGGCGGGGAACATGTCCATATACGGGGGACCGTCGAGGTATGCCAACTTCGTGTTTGCCGAGGACGTGGCGGGTCTTCCCCCGGACTGGGAACCACTTCATGTTGAGCGAGGCTTCCCTGCGGCAAGCAACGTCGCCACAGTCTACGCCGTCGCCAGCACTGCGCAATTGAACAGCCCCAAGGTATCGACGGAGAAGGTGGCGTTGCCCTCGTTGGACAGGATCGCCCGGGTCATGGCAGCCGACTACGGGAACGTGTTCAGTAGCTGCAACGACGCCAAGGTTCCGGGGATAGTCCTGTTGCCGCGGGGAATCGCCCGCGGACTGTCCGGCTTGGGCTGGTCCAAGCGCAGGGTAAAGGCATACTTGTGGGAGCATTCGAAGATTCCATGGTCCGTAGTGCGCGGAGACTACTACCTTTACATCAGAAAAGCCGATGCCTGGCCGCTTCTGGCGGACGGCGAACCGTGGCCGCTGGCGCCGCGCGCTGACAACATCATGATAGTGGTTGCCGGAGGAGAGCAGTCTCAGCACGGGTACTGGATGCGAGTTGGCTGCTGTCCCTTCGCTCCTGCGAGCTCACAGATCGAGCTGCCAGCAAACTGGGACCGCCTATTGGAACATGCTTCAGAAGAGCTGGGGCCTCTCCCGGCTACATAGTGCCTGCTTGCGGAAGTGCGCGAACGGATTCTTCATCCTTCTGCGGAAGGATTCAGAATGACAAGTCCCAATGTTGCATCCCTCATGGGTGGCACAGGCGTCCCTGCCTGTGCGCCAATTTTCATACATCGTGGCGTCTGTGGCAATAGGCATGATTGATTCCTCAGGAATCGACTGCGACAGGTAAGCCCGTGCTCGGGAAGGAGTGACGGCATGCATGGTTACGAGGCTGTTGCTGATGCTCTGGCCAAAGAAGGGACCGAGCACATATTTGCCGTGAGCGCCTCTGACAACATGGAGTTGTTGATCGACCTGAAAGACAACAAGGGCATCAGAGTGGTCTCGGCGCGAAAGGAAAGCGGTGCGGCGGGCATGGCCGACGGTTACTCAAGGACAACCGGCAATCCTGGAATCTGCACCGTCACGCTGGGTCCCGGGCTGGCCAACGCCGCCACATCACTGATGACCGCAGCCCGGCACAAGTCGCCGGTGCTGTGCCTGACCACCGAGAGGAACACGTTCGACCGCATGAGTCCCAAGGGCATAGGCCTTGACCAGCGCCAATTCGTGGAAGCGCTTGAAGGAACGTACATTCGCGTAGGCCATGCCAGAACGCTTGCCGATGACATGCGGACTGCATTTCGGCGCCTCCGGTCTGGCAAAGGCCCGGTGGTCCTCGCCCTCCCCCAGGAAACCATGAAGGGAAAGCTCGACGGCGATTGGGAGTATTCGCCGGTGGCAGCGAGCATGCCGGCCCGGCAGCGGGTTCAGCCGGATCCGGAACCGGTCGCCAGAGCCGCCGCCATCCTCCAGGCAGCGAAGCTACCAGTGATAGTCGCCGGGCGCGGCGCCGCCGAAGCCGGCGCAGAGTTTGAGGTCAGTTCCCTTGCCGAGTTGACCGGCAGTCTCATAGCCACGACGTTGATGGCCAGAGGGTTCCTGGCGCGACATCCATACAATGCGGGCATATCTGGCCCTCTCGCCTCAGACGACATGCGCTTGTTGCTCTCCGGGGCCGACTGCGTTCTCGCCGTGGGGTGTGGCTTGAACGTATACACCGTTGAGTTCGGTTCTCTGTACGCGAAGGCGCAGATTATTCATATCGACCACGATCCAGCGGTGATCGGGTCCGTAACGCCGGTTGCCCTCGGGATCACAGGTGACGCAAAAGCCTGCCTCGTGGCGATCGAGGCTGAGCTGCGCCGGCAGCGGATGAAGAAGAGACGTGGATTCTGGACGCGGGACGTCGAGTCCCTCATCAGCAAGTCCCGGTCAACCAGGACATCGCCCTATGTGCAGGCGCCGGATGCAATTGACCCCAACGAACTGATCGCGGAGATGGACAGGGTACTGCCGCAGGAGCGCATCATCGTGCTCGATGGTGGACACCACAGGTATTTCCCCGCACTCGGCATGTCCCTTTGGGATCCTTCCCAATTTGTCTGGACGGGGGATGTTGGCAGCGTGGGCCTGGCTTTGTACCAGGGCATCGGCGCCGCCATCGGCCGGCCCGACAAACACGTGGCAGTGTTTGTCGGAGATGGGGGCTTGATGATGAGCCTGGAGGAACTTGATACCGCCGTTCGTTACCGGGTACCGATGACCGTTGTCGTGATGAATGACAACGCGTTCGGGTCGGAGGTCCACAGGTTGAAAAGGCATGGGAAGCCGGTCGATATCGCGCTTTTCGACGACAATCCGGACTTCGCACTGGTGGCGGTGGCGCTGGGCGCGAGCGGGGTGACGGTGAAGAGCGCCGCAGACGTGCGGGCCCTGGCTGGCAAAGTCGGCAAAGCGGACGCGCCTTTCCTGGTGGATGCCAGGGTAAACCGCGAAGTGTCACACCCGATCAAGGTATTTCAGTTGGGCCAATATGCAAACAGGCTCCACACAACCTGAGACCGCCCCGTTGGGCCATGTGTGGTCTGCATGGGCAAAGTCCAGAGCACGACACCGCGATCAATCTGTCTATATCTGGAGATAGGGTTACTGAAAACGGAGCGTTCGTCGAAGGAGTAAACTACAGTGGCGCCAGACGAACGGGCGGCTGCCCAGATCATAGCATCACCAAAGGATACTCTGCCAGATGGTCTGCAAAGGAGAAACGCCTGCAAGACAAAGCTCTTGTCCAGACCATGCGGCGACACGTTTTCCTTCTGCAGGAACTGTATCAGATGATCCACAACGACATTGCGGGGTACATGGTAAACAGAGGTAAGGACGTAGGCTGTTTCGGTGAGCACGACATCTGTTACAGCGAGTGGTTCTGCGCTGT
>JACPRR010000074.1 GCA_016189825.1 Chloroflexota bacterium | reverse complement strand
TCATTGAGGAAACGCGTCCCCACGTCGAACGTTGCTCCGCCCCACATTTCGACCGACCAGAACCCGGCCTTCTCTATCTCTGCGGCAATCGGCTCCATGTCCTCTGTCCGCATTCTGGTGGCGAAGAGCGACTGGTGTCCATCCCGAAGGGTAAGGTCGGTAACGAGGACCGGCTTCTTCGGCGGGTCCTTGGAGTCCGTGTCCTCCCCGTCTATGCTGTCGCTCTTGTCAGAGCCCTTCTCCATTTTTCCCTTCGCGCCTGTAGAGCTGTAACCCTCGCGTTGTTTGCGCATTGTGACCTCCTGATGAAGGACTCGCAGCTTTCATTCTTCGTAGCGCCGGCTGGGAAGCCAACAAATTGAAGACTACTGTGGGCGGAGAGTGCGCACTGCAGCAACCTCGGAAGAAGAGGCCAGGCGTACGCCTCCCCACTTCCTCCTCGTCGTTTGGAAATCGCGGGCCCGCATGATCTCCAGCCTGCCAAACAAGCCCCACGGGCTGCTGGCCTGCTGCCGGCCTGAGAGGGCAGATACACTGGCCGCCTCAGCCTCTAGCTGGAGGTACATGGTGACCGCGGCGACTATTGCAGCCGGTCTGTTCTTTTCCATCGCTAGAGCGGTATGTTGCCGTGCTTCTTGCGTGGCAACGAATCAACCTTGTTGCGCAGCATATCCAGCGCGACGATAAGCCTGGATCTCGTCTCCCGAGGGTCGATAACGTCGTCGATATACCCCTTGGAGGCCGCCACGTAGGGATTCGCGAATTTCTCACGATATTCTGCGATTAGCTTCTGCCTTGCCTCCTGGGGATCAGGCGAGTTCTTGATAGCATCCCTGAACACGATATCTACCGCCCCCTCCGCGCCCATGACAGCGATCTCGGCGCTGGGCCAGGCATAGTTTATGTCGCCTCGAAGCGCCTTGCTGCCCATCACGATGAAGGCCCCACCGTAGGCCTTCCGGGTCACGGTGCACACTTTCGGGACCGTGGCCTCGGCGTAGGCGTAGAGGAACTTGGCGCCGTGGCGGATTATGCCCCGGTATTCCTGGTCCGTCCCGGGCATATAGCCGGGCACATCGGCAAAAGTCACTACTGGCACGTTGAAGCAATCGCAGGTGCGCACAAACCGCGCCCCTTTGTCCGAGGCATCGACATCGATGACCCCGGCCATGAACTGTGGCTGCTGCGCAACAATGCCGACGGCACGTCCGTTGAGCCGCGCAAAGCCAGTGATCAGGTTCCGGGCGAACAGCTTCTGAACTTCGAAAAACCGCCCTTCGTCGACCACGGCTGCGATGACCTGCTTCATATCATAGCTCTTCTTCGGGTCATCAGGGACTATTGTCGCCAGGGCATCGTTCCGCCTGTCCGCCGGATCGGAGCATGCAGTCTGCGGCGGGTCTTCCATGTTGTTCGAGGGCAGGTAGCCGAGCAGTTCCCTGATCATCCTGAAGCATTCCGCCTCGTTGTCCGCCATGAAATGGCAATTGCCGCTCCTGGAAGCGTTTGTCATGGCGCCGCCCAACTGCTCGAGCGAGACGTCTTCACCGGTCACCGCCTTGACCACGTTGGGGCCGGTGATGTACATCTGCCCCATGCCCTTGACCATGAAGATGAAGTCAGTGAGCGCAGGCGAATACACCGCTCCGCCGGCGCACGGCCCGAGGATCACGGATATCTGCGGCACAACGCCGGAATACAGTATGTTCCTGGAAAAGATGTCTCCATACCCCTGGAGACTGTCCACACCCTCCTGGATGCGGGCGCCGCCGGAGTCCAGGAGGCCGATAACCGGTCCGCCGTTCTTCGCCGCCAGGTCCATGACCTTGCAGATTTTCTCCGCGGCGACCTTGGAAAGCGAACCGCCGAACACCGTGAAGTCCTGCGCAAAAACATAGGCGGTGCGCCCGTCGATCTTCCCATAGCCCGTGACTACTGAGTCGCCGAGCACCTTTCTCTCGTCAAGGCCGAAATCGGTACAGCGATGCGTTACAAAAGCGTCCATCTCCTGGAACGTGCCGGGATCAAACAGCAGATCAATGCGCTCGCGGGCGGTCAGTTTGCCCCGTTCATGCTGCGCCTGAACGCCCTTCGCGCCGCCGGCAACCTTTGATTCTTCGCGCTTCTTCATGAGCAGATCGATTCTCTGGTCCATGTTCCCCTCTGTGAGATCCAGGCACACGCCCGACACACCCGGGACAGGCATTCCCCACCGGCACAAAGCCCTATCTGAAAACGGAGTCCTGACGCCGTGCATCTTACCATGGCCGCACTTTTGCGCACAAAGCCGAGATTGGTGCTGATTGTTGCCCGAACTTGAGGTTTGGCCTACAATGCCGCCATGAGTCATGTGCGGCCCGAATCTACCCGCATCGGCAAGAAAGAGTTCCTCTGGGGAGAACGCACCTATATCATGGGCATCATCAATGTCACCCCGGACTCTTTTTCGGGGGACGGCCTGAGTCATGATATTGGATGGGCGCTCGACAGGGCGCTCCAGTTCCAGGCTGAGGGCGCGGATATCATCGACGTCGGCGGGGAATCGACCCGTCCCGACGCATCACCCGTCTCAACTGACGAAGAACTGCGCCGGGTGGTGCCGGTAATCGAGCGTCTGGCCGCCGAATTGCCCCTCC
>JACPRR010000073.1 GCA_016189825.1 Chloroflexota bacterium | reverse complement strand
GCGCAAGTCCTTGTGCAGGACGAAGACTCTGGCCGCGGGGTTCAGTTCCTTGATCTTGATCGCGTTCTTGACGGATACGGTGCAGCAGGTCCGGCTACAGTAGAAGTCCTTTTCTTGCCATGGTCCTACGCACAGCACCATGGCGACCTCGCTGACGGCTCCAATCTCTTGGGGAGCCCTCTCGATCTTCTCCTCGAGGTCGCCCATGGTCATGAGGCGGTTGTCCTGGCCCAACAGGTAATCGGGGCTGCGGTACTCGTTGCCGCCAGTCGCCAGTATGGCGACGCCGTGTTCGATGAGGCGCTGTACCGGCTTGTCGACCTGCGTGACTACGGTCTTGAAATTGCCAACCGAACCGGTGACCTTTGCCACCCGGGAGCTGGTAGCCACATCGATGCCCGGATGCGAGCTCACCCGTTCGATGAGGGACTTCAGGAAGGCCTGCGGGTCGCCATCCTCGACGGAGCTCCACAATGAGCGCAGACGGCCTCCCAGCTCCGCCGCCTGCTCCACCAGGACGACCGGGAACCCCTGGTCCGCAAGCGCCAGCGCAGCGGACATGCCGGCCACGCCGCCACCGACAATGAGGGCAGTATGGTTGAGCCCGAGGCGTTCCTTATGCAGCGGCCTCAGCAAAGCGGCGCGACCTACAGCCATGGACACAAGCGACTTCGCCTTGGCGGTCGCCTTTTCCGGCTCCTTGCTGTGGACCCAACTGCACTGGTCGCGTATGTTTGCCATCTCGAAAAGATATGGATTGAGGCCGGCCTCGCGTATGCTGTCCTGGAAGAGCGGCTCGTGCGTCCGTGGCGTGCAGCTTGCAACGACGACGCGGTTGAGCTTGTGTTCCCGCACCTTGTCCGCGATAGTTTTCAACGAGTCCGCCGAACAGGTGTACATTAAATGGTCGGCATACGCTACGTTGGGCAATGTCCTGGCGAACTCGGTGACCGACGCCACGTCGACTACGCCGGCGATGTTCGATCCGCAGTGGCATACGAACACCCCGACGCGGGGGTCTGCCGGCGCAGCGTTCTCGGCCGGGTAAACCTTTTCGGAAAGCAGGGTCCCACGCGATTTTCCCACCACGGCGAGCGCCGCCGCCGCAGCGCCACTAGCCTGGGTAACGCTATCCGGTATGTCCTTGGGTTCGGCGAAGGCGCCGGCGACGAACACCCCTGGGCGGCTGGATTCCACCGGACAATATGGCTGGGTGAGGCAGAAGCCGTTTTCAGCGGTCCTGATGCCCAGGGCACTGGCAAGTTTCGCACCGTCCTGTGGCGCCTCAAGGCCGACGCTGAGCACGACTATGTCGAACTCTTCTTCAACCAACTCACCGGGAGCCTTTTCGTACTTCAGGAGCAGGTTGCCGGTGGCCGGGATTTCCTTTATTGAAGACGGCCGGCTGCGTATGTACCTGACGCCCTGGTTGAGGGCCCGCCGGTGGAAACCATCGAAGCCCTTGCCGAACGCTCGTATGTCCATGTAGAAGATGGAGCACTCGACTCCTTTGATGTGCTCCTGGGCCAGCATCGCCGCCTTGGTCGCGTACATGCAGCACACCGAGCTGCAGTATGGATGGTTCTGGTCTCGCGATCCAATGCATTGCAGGAACGCGATGCGTCTGGGGTCTTTGTGGTCGGAGGGCCGGGCGACATGGCCTCGTGTAGGGCCGGATGCGCTCAGCAAGCGTTCGAATTGCATGCTGGTCAGGACGTTAGGATAGCGTCCGAAGCCGAACTCCTGGGAGAGCCTGGCATCATACAGAGAGTAGCCCGGGGAAGCAACGACAGCCCCGACTTCGATCTCAACGACCTCGTCCTTCATCCGGTGGTCGATGGCGTTGGGGCCGCATACGCCCACGCACTGGAAACACTCAGAGCAGACGGCACAGTTCAGGCAGCGCCTGGCCTCGGCGACCGCGGCCTCCTCGGAGAGGGCCATCTCGACCTCGTCGAAACTCTGCCTTCTCTCCTCGGCCGGGAGCATGCCCGGCTCCTGCCTGTCACGTTTGGCGATGCCTTCCTTCATAATGCCAGATACTCTTGGCAGCCTGGCCGGGCGATCTGCAGCCAGGTCCACCTTGCGCAAATAGCGGTCAATGGAAATAGCGGCTTCCTTCCCCGCTGCGATGGCTTCGATGACGCTTGCGGGCCCGGTGACGAGGTCTCCGCCGGCGAACACGTTACCGCTGCTCGACTGAAGTGTTGCCGGGTCAACCCGAACGGTCCCGTCGTCGCCTGCCGTCAACCCTTGCGGGAGGGCGTTCCTATCGACAGATTGACCGATTGCCATTATGACGTTGTCCGCAGGGAGGATGAATTCGGAGCCCTTGACCGCGACCGGGCGACGGCGCCCGGTCGCGTCCGGCTCGCCAAGCTCCATGCGCGTACACTCGATCCCGGTAAGGCGCCCATTCTCCGACAGCACCCTGATTGGCGATACAAGTAATTGGATCGAGATTCCTTCCCGTTCGGCATCCTCGATCTCGCGGGGATCGGCAGGCATCTCGGCCCTGGAGCG
>JACPRR010000080.1 GCA_016189825.1 Chloroflexota bacterium | reverse complement strand
CTATCCTGCAGATAGCGCGTTGAGTTGTGTATAATACCGGCGCGATGAAGATAGTAACGTGTGAGCAAGCCAGGCAGATCGACCGCAAGGCAGCCGAAAAGGGGCTGACCACCGCCGTCCTTATCGAGAACGCCGGCCGCGCTGTCGCCAGCGAAATCGAGAAAGCGCTCGGCGCCGTCTCGGGCAAGAATGTGCTGGTCCTTGCCGGCAAGGGCAACAACGGAAGCGACGGCCTCGTCGCCGCTCGATACTTGCTCGACAGGGGCGCCAGACCAACCGTTTACCTCTCGGGCCACCGTGAAAGCCCCGACGACGTCGCCTATTCCGCCCTTGGCCAAAGGGGAATCCCCGTCGCAAACATTGAGGAAGATTCCCGGCATGCCAAGCTGGACGACCTTCTCAACGCAGCCGATATTGTCATCGACGCTTTCGTCGGTACCGGCATGAAGGGAGCCCTCGACGGCAGCATGAAGTCGGCGCTGGAAAAAGTGTCCGGCGCCAGGGCAAAGCGCCCTTCCATGGTGCTGGTCGGGCTCGACGTGCCCTCCGGCCTCGACGCCGATGGCGGCGTTATCGATTCGTCTGCCCTTTTCTGCGACATGACCGTCACGCTCGCCTATCCCAAGATCGGCCTGTTCCAATTCCCCGGTGCAAGCCGCGTGGGCAAGCTGGTGGTGGCGGACATCGGCATCCCCCAGGAACTCGCCGCTGGCATCAACATCGAGCTCATGACGGACGCTTGGGCTAGCTCGGTGCTACCCCGCCGTCCGCTGAACGCGAACAAGGGGTCGTTCGGGCGCGTCCTCGTGGTAGCAGGCTCGATCAATTTCATCGGCGCCGCGTATTTCGCCTGCATGGGCGCCTACCGTGTCGGCGCTGGACTCGTCGCACTGGCCACGCCGACCAGCCTGCAAGGGCCGCTCGCCGCCCGTCTCACTGAGGCCACCTACGTGCCGCTGCCCCAATCGGCGACCGGGGTCGTCGCGGAAGATGCGTTCGCAACCCTCAAGCGCGAGGTGATGGCCTCCAACGTGATGCTGATGGGCCCCGGCCTCGGCAAGAGCAAGGCAGCGCTCGAGTTCATGAAGTCGACGCTTCTCAACCTCCAGCCTGCCTCCTCGCCCAACCTGGTGCTCGACGCCGACGCACTCGACGCTGTCAAAGAAATACCGGACTGGTCGAAGAAGCTCCCCCGGCAAATGGTGGTGACGCCGCACCCCGGCGAGCTTTCGCGCATGATAGCGGTGTCCGTGGCTGACATTCAGAAGGACCGCATCGGCCTGGCGAGGAAGCTTGCCAGGGAGTGGGATAATACACTCGTGCTGAAAGGCGCTCACACCGTAGTGGCGGCGCCCGATGGCCGCGTCATGCTCAGCCCCTTCGCCAATCCCGGGCTTGCCTCGGGTGGCACCGGGGATGTCCTGTCCGGCGCGATCTCCGGCCTGTTGGCCCAGGGCGCAGGCTTCTTCGACTCTGCCGCGCTGGGTGTGTACTTGCACGGGACAGCCGGAGAGTTAGTCCGGCAAGAACTGGGGGATACCGGCATGATTGCCGAAGACCTGCTCCCCGCTCTACCGGTGGGCATCAAGAGACTGCGCGAGCGCGGCGTTTCATGGGCCGAACCTGTCGCAGCCAAATCTATCGTACTAAGGGCCTACAAAGCAGGCCAGTGAGGCGACCAGCAATGCTGCTAGCCGTCGACATAGGGAATACGAACGTGACGCTCGGCGTCTTCAAAGGCAACGACATGAAGGCCACCTGGCGCATGGCGAGCAGCGTGCACCGCGAGTCAGACGAGTATGCGGTCATGCTGCTGAACCTGCTCCAGCTCGGTTCTATTCCCGCTTCGGCGGTATCCGATGCCGCCATATGCAGCGTCGTGCCGCCACTTACGCCGACTTTCGTCGACCTTTGCCGGCGCTATTTCCATTCCGAGCCGCTCGTCGTCGAAACCGGCGTCAAGACCGGCATTCGCGTCGCCATGGACAATCCCAGAGAGGTCGGCGCCGACCGCATCGTGGACGCAGCAGCCGCCCGGCAACTCTATGGCGGCCCGCTCATCGTGATCGACTTCGGGACTGCGACGACGTTCGACGTGGTCTCGAAAGAAGGCGAGTATGTCGGCGGGGCCATCGCACCGGGGGTCGTCCTCGCCGCGGAAGCACTTTTCACGCGGACGGCACAGTTGCCTCGCGTAGAGTTGGCGCATCCGAAGAAGGTGATCGGCAAGGGCACAGTCTCTGCCATGCAGTCAGGGATCATATTCGGCTACGTAAGCCTGGTTGAGGGCATGGTGGCGCGTATCCAGGCGGAGCTGGGGGCCAAGACCCGGGTCATCGCCACTGGCGGGCTGGCGGGCCTCATAGCAAAAGAGACCAGGGTGATCGAGAATGTGGAGCCGGACCTGACGCTCATCGGGCTGCGCATGATCTGGGAGATGAATCGACCCAAGGACGCCGATGCTACAAGGTAAAAACATCGTGCTCGGGGTTACCGGCTCGATCGCGGTCCACAAGGCCGTCGACATCGCGAGCAAGCTGACGCAACAGGGCGCCAGGGTCGACGTGATCATGACCCCCGCCGCCACCGAGTTCGTCAAGCCGCTCGCCTTCCGCAGTGTGACCGGCAGGGCGGTCACGACCAGCATGTTCGAAACGGATACCGAGTTCAATATAGAGCACATCGCCCTTGCGCAGTCGGCGGATGTGGTAGTGATAGCGCCGGCGAGCGCCAACACGATCGCCAAGATCGCTTGCGGCATCGCCGACAACATGTTGTGCTCCACGGTGCTTGCCACCAGGGCGCCGATCATCGTCGCGCCGGCGATGAATGTGAACATGTGGGAAAACCCGGTCACCAGGGAAAACACGGAGAAGCTGCGCCGGCGCGGCTTCGACATCGTCGGTCCAGCCCACGGATGGCTCGCGGAAGGGCGCAAGGGTTGGGGCCGCATGGTCGAGCCACCAGCGGTTATCGACGCCGTCAAGATAGCACTGGGCCGCGGGGGAGACCTGGCCGGAAAGCGCATCGTCGTCACCTCCGGCGGCACCCAGGAGCCCATAGACCCGGTGCGGCACATCACCAACAGGTCATCGGGGAGGATGGGCTG
>JACPRR010000078.1 GCA_016189825.1 Chloroflexota bacterium | reverse complement strand
CCCTTGACGGACTTGCCGATAATGAAGAGCGGCGCGGCGGAACCGTGGTCGGTCCCGTCGCTGGCGTTGCTCTTCGCCCTGCGGCCGAACTCGGACCATGTCATTATGACCACATTGTCATCTTTGCCGTGGGCCTTCAAATCTTCGTAAAAAGCGTAGATTGCGTCGGACAAGTTGCGCAACAGCCTGGCGTGGTCGGGCTTCTGGCTGGCGTGGGTATCCCAGCCCCCGATGACCACATGGCCTACTCTTATTCCCAGCCCGCCCACAATGGCCGAGGCAAGAATGCGTAGTCCCGGCGTCAGGGGACTGTCAGGGTAAAGGGGGGCAGACTTGAAAGCTTTGTCTGCTTCCACAACCGAAGACGAGCTAAGGTAAGCCGACTGGAATGTCTTGTTCAGATGCCCGCGGTACGATGCGTCGACGCCCGAGCCGTACATCTTCACCAGCGTCTCGATTCGGGCCGGCTTCGCCGCGGGAAACCGGGGATCGCCCTGGAACTGGTACAGTGGCACGCTTTCTACCACGGCTACCGAAGCGCGCGGTGAATACAATTCAGGTGGCAATCTCCGTCCGATCGCTACGCCGCTAAAGGTATTGTCCGCTTCACCCAGCGTCGCCAGATACCGGCCTAACCAGCCTTGCCTTATCTTGACCGCAGGGTCGGCATAATGCCAGATGTCCATGGACTGGAAATGAGAGAAGTTAGGGTTGGGGTAGCCAACGCCTTCCACCACCGCCAGCTTCCCCGAATCCCACAATGTCTTGAACTTGGCGAGGCTGGGGTGGAACCCTACCTCTTTGTCCAGCGGAATGACATCCTGCTGGGGAATGGCGATGTTGGGCCGCAGGTCGTAGTATCGTCCCTCTCCGTAGGGGACAATGGTATTCAGCCCATCGTTCCCGCCCGCCTGCTGGACGATGACCAGGATGCGGTTTGAGGTTGAAGCAGAAGCCGCGGGCGGGGGATCGGCCAATTGGCGCAACAAAAAACCTGGGAGGAAAGCGGCGGCTGGCGCAAGGACTGCGCTGGACTGTAGCAATTGGCGGCGCGTGACAAGCATATCGTCCTCCGGGGTCAGGCAAGCTGGTAATCTGGGGACGCCATTATGAGATACACCAAACTCCGTAATCTCTCATCCCCAACGGGGCTTGCTCCATCCAAGAAACCGCCGGGAACGTTTGAGGCGCTGGCGAAGGCCTTCAGGATGCCACGTTCTTCGTCCGGCATGTTGCCATCCAGCAGGAGACCGGCGAAATGAGCGATCACCTGGTCAGCCGTTGCCAAACCGAGACGCTGAGTCGTCTCAAGGGGATTGAACCGGAAGTTACCACTGCGGGCAATTGCGACAGTGTTGGCGAAATTCAGCCGCTGCATTAGCGTATTGCTGTTAATCCATTCTGCGCCCCCGCGCCAGCCCTCCACGTCGAAAGGATTAAAGAGGATTTGGCCGGCGCGGTCCGCATACCCCGGGAGTCCCGCGGCATCAGTGTCAACGCCCAATGTCCTTACAGTTGAAGCGATCAACTCTGCCGGGCTCTTGATCTTGGCGCGGTAGGCTCTTGGCGAATAGAACTCGGGGGACTTCAGGATCTCACGCACCACTTCCCTGATGCTGTAGTTGGATGCCCTGAGAGTGCCGGCCAGCCTGGAGACTACCTCTGGAGAAGGGTCATCATAAGCGAAAAACGAGAAAAGCTTGCGGGAAATGAACTCTGCGGTAACCGGTTGCCCCATGATAATGTCGATGATGTCATCGCCGTCGAAATTGCCGGTGCGTCCAAGGAACGTCTTCACTCCCCAGTCATGCTGGTTGGGATTGAAGGTAAATACCTTTCGGGCTAGCAGCCAGCCTGTGAAGGCGCGGGCCGATTGTCGGACGTCTGTTTCGGTGTAGTTGCCGATGCCCATGCTGAACAGCTCCATCAGCTCGCGGGCAAAGTTTTCGTTGGGGGCAGCCTTCAAGTTTACCTGGCTGTCGAGCCAGACCAGCATCGCCGGGTCCCGTGCGATTGCTTTGAGGATGTCGCTGAACTTCCCAAGGCAGAATTTGCGCAAAGTCTCATTCTGAGCGTACATGTAGGGGCCCCGGCCAACCTTGCTGTAACCGCTGGTAAGAAGTCCGTGCCAGAAAAGGGTCATCTTCTCTTGAAGCGGCCGCCTGGTGTAGATCATGCGCAGGAACCACCAGCGCTGGAGGTCTACCAGGTTGTCGAGGTTCAAGTTTGTCCGGGACAGGCGGGCTTCCAGGGCGCTGTCGTCTACTTTATCGAAGTCCACCAGGTAGTCGACCGCAGCCGGTACGCCCAAGGCGGTGAACTGGCCCAATTCCTGCTCGCTGGCCCCGAATCCCGCCCGCCGCAGCAAGTGCCCCATGCGGCGGCGCTCTGTATCTAACACGGCAACCGGCCCTGGAGCCGGAGTCGGCGTCACCTCAGTTGGAGGCTGTACTGATGGTGGAGGCGTCAGGGGCGGGACAGGAGTGGCCGGTGACGGAGCAGGGCTAGACGGTAGCGGGGCAGGAGTGCTCGATGGCAGGGCAGCAGTCGTAGATGTGGACCCGGGAGCTGCAGATGTAGACCCAGGAGCCGTAGATGTGGGACCGGGGGCGGTCGGTCCGGCGGGGGCGCATGCATCAAGAAGCGCAGCCAGCGCTCCCGCGGATAGCGCCAGAGTCGCCGCCCGGACCAGGAACTCGCGCCTGCCCAGGTTCTCGAGAAAGCCGTCCGGCAAGGCGGAAACACCTGGCAGTGTCTGTGGCGAAACCGCTTCGTCTCCTGACGCCGTTGAAGGGACGCCCTCTGAAACCTGGCGCGGCCCCAGTTCCAATTCACCCATTACCAGCTTCCCCCTGCCCCTTTTCGTGTCCTTTCATGTCGTCGAAGACTCGTTTCTTCCACTTTCGGGGTATTTTAGCACACCCTCTTCGTGGAACGCAGGGGAGGCCAGATAGCAACCTGCGGGCCGGTCACGGGCCCAAACCTAGCCCACACAAAGGGGTGATGCGCCCGGGGGTTGAGACAGTCGCCCTTCGAAAGCCACGGGGACCGTCCTTCGAGAACCTCAGGAACCGCGACGCCGAGCTAGCACTGTCATCCTCACGAAAATGCCCTTTTCGAGGATGTCCTAAATCGTCTTTGCGAGTCCCGCCTCGGGACGAAGCAATCCCATTTAGCACGAGCGTGACTGGCAGAGCCCCAAGCCATCAGCGCGCGGCCAGGGTTCGGTGCTGAAGGGGATTGCTTCGCGCAGTTTACCCTGAGCCTGCCGAAGGG
>JACPRR010000083.1 GCA_016189825.1 Chloroflexota bacterium | reverse complement strand
TCCCGGTAATCGTGTTGACGGCCGAGGGCGCCCTGGAGACACGGGAAAGGGTCCTCGCGCTCGGCGCGGATGATTTCGTGCCGAAGCCTTTCAATCCAGCCGTCCTGGTTGAGAAGATTGAGGCGATACGGGCCAGAAAGCCAACTGACCGCTAGTGTCCCGATTCTGAAATCCATTTCAATAGTCGGCATGTCGTCATTCCGGACTTGATCCGGAATCCAAGCGGTGTGAAGACTCTGGATTCCGGCTTCCGCCGGAATGACGGATCCTGTCAGTGAATCTCTGATTCAGGACGTTAGCGCCGTTTAGCCACATTAAAGCGGCGTATATTTCCCGGCAGGGCACACTGCCTCACAAACCTCTCAGGCAGCGCGCACCTGCTACTTCGCGTAGTCAACCGCTCTCGTTTCCCGAATGACGGTCACCTTTATCTGTCCCGGGTACTCCAGGGTCTCCTCAAGCTTCTTGACGATGTCACGCGCCAGCCGCATCGCGCCAAGATCGTCGATTTCCTCCGGCTTCACCAGTATCCGCACCTCCCGCCCTGCCTGGATCGCGAAGGCCTTCTCAACGCCGGAGAATGCCTTGGCCACGCTTTCCACGGCCTCCAGGCGCTTGATGTACTGCTCGACCGACTCTCTTCTCGCGCCGGGCCGGCCGCCGCTGATAGCGTCCGCTGATGACACTATGTATCCCAGAGTGCTTGTCGAAGCGGCCTCTCCATGGTGCTCTCCAACGGCTTGTGAGACTTCGGGAGACTTTTCCCATTGCTTCACTATCGCCGCGCCGAGAGACGCATGCGAGCCCTCCACCTCGTGGTCGACAGCCTTGCCCAGATCGTGCAGCAGGCCGGCCTTCTTCGCCAGACGAATGTCGTAACCCAACTCGCCGGCGATCATGCCCGAGAGATGGGCCACCTCCAGGCTGTGCATGAGGACGTTCTGACCGTAGCTGGTGCGGAACTTGAGCCTGCCCAGGAGCTTGACCAGCTCAGGATGAAGCCCCTGCACTCCGGCCTTGTACGCCGCCTGCTCACCCTCGGTCCGGATCGTCGCCTCGACCTCCGCCTTCGCTTTGCCTACCACCTCCTCGATGCGCGCCGGATGGATCCGCCCGTCGAGCATCAGCTTGTTGAGAGCCACCCTTGCTATTTCGCGGCGGACGCCATCGAAACTGGAGAGCGTCACCGCTTCGGGCGTATCATCGATTATCAGGTCAACTCCGGTAGCCTGCTCGAGCGCCCGGATATTCCTTCCCTCGCGCCCGATCAGCCTCCCTTTCATCTCCTCAGTGGGAAGGGGCACGACCGAGACCGTCATCTCGGGGACAACATCAGTCGCGCAGCGCTGCATGACTGTGGTCAGCACAGCCTGGGCCCGCTCATTCGCCTCCTCCTTGATTCTCGCTTCCCATTCCCTGAGCCTTCGCGAAGCCTCGGTCTGGATCTCCTTCTCTACGGTTTGCACCAGGAGCGCCTTGGCTTCCTCGCTGCTCATGCCCGAAATCTTCTCGAGCTGCTTGACCTGGCTGTCCTTGACCGAGCGGACCTCGGCCTTCAGGTCTTCAAGCTCCTTTTCCTTCTGGGAAAGGCCGGTCTCGCGCCGCTCCAGGCCATCCAGCTTTCGCTCTAGAGTCTGCTCTTTCTGCTGCAGCCGGTTTTCACTGCGCTGGAACTCTGCGCGGCGCTCCTTTGCCTCCGACTCGATGGCCACTCGCGCCTTCATGGCCTCGTCCGCCGCCACCAGCAGCATCTGCTGCTTCTTTTCTTTCGCCTCCGCCAGCACGTTGTCGGCCCTTGTTTCCAGCTCCTTGATCCCACCCAACCCCCTGAGCTTGAGGAACAGATAAGACCCCAATGCGCCCACCGCTCCCAGCAGTAACGCGATAATCAGAGCAAGCGCCCCGGAAATCTGGCCCAATTTGTCCATGGGGAGCCATCACCTCTCTTTCCCCCCAAACTATTTCAGAGCCTGTCCCCGGCCTGCTATTCCTTGTTATGCGATCAGACTCGCATCCGGATATCCCCTTGAGGAATCTCCATACTCGGCAAAGCACAGAAACGAAAGAACACATCCTGCGAATAGGCATTTCCGGACAGACTCCAGCTAATACGCACGTTCGGGTTGTTTCCAAACTATACCCACTTTGAAGAAGCAGTGTCAAGGAATCGCGGGACTCCCCGGTCCGTGGACCGCCGCCAGGTATAAGGGCCTCGACACTATCCGAACAGGCAGCAAGCCGCGCCTATCACATGCAACGCATTCTCCGAAAATAATCTTTTGAAATCCCTTCGGCTGGCTATTGACATCCCGGCGTGCCTGTGCTATTGTAGCGGGCGTCCTACAAAAAGCAGAGGGCGCCATCCGAAGTGATAGTACCCGTTTGGAGGGAGTAAGATATGGTATCGACAGTAACGACGAGCACGGTTTCCACGGTTACTACGGTGGCTGCTGTTGGACTGGGGACCGTTATGGCGACGGCAGGTTCAATGACCCTGCTCGGCTTCCTCGCCACCAAGGAGCTTGTCTCCCCGGCGGCGGCCCTGAAGCTGAAGAGGATATCCCGCGCGGTGATGATTGGCATTATCCCGCTTAGCATCGCCTTCGGCGCCACGGTCGTTCTCAGGATAGCCGGCGTATTGGCCTAGGAAGTCAGCCGCGAAGGCGGCGTCCATCGCATTGTCACAGGGTCACCGCAAGGTGACCCTGTTTTGTTATTGTAGCGATCAAGAGGGTCGACGCCGTGCGCTCTAGCGGAAGAGGAGGGGAAAGATAACATAGAGTCCGGCATTTGTCAGGCCATGCGCCAGGGTGATCCCCAGGATGGAACCAGTTTTGTTGGCCAGCCAGGCAAAGAGCACGGCCACACCAAAAACAAACACAAGGTCGGGCACCGACAGGAACCCGACATGCAGGACGGCGAACATGAGGCTCACATAGAGCAGGCCGGCCCAGCCGAAACGGTCCTTCATCACCCTCTGCAGCACCCCGCGGAAAATCCATTCCTCGACCAGGCCCGTCGTCATAATGAATATTGACGCAGAAATGACGACTGTCCCTACGGTGAGCTGGCTCTGAAGGGGGGCCGGCCTCAATATGAGGTACTCTGCAAGCCCCAGCAACGCTCCAGTCGGAACAATCAACACCTGCCACACAGGTTTCGTTGCCTGGAAGCCAACGTCCTGTCTGCTGAGACCCGTTTGCCTCATCACCACTATTGTGCCCGCCGCCAGCGGAAGGTAGATGATGGGATACCAGTATATCTGGGGAAGGATGGTCAACGGCATGCTTATGCTCAGGATTCGCGTGAGCGGCGCCAGGGTCAGCGGCAGAAGCAGCCTCCGCATCCCTGCATCGTCTACCAAGGCAGCATGCGTGACCAGCCCGGCGAGCAACGCCACGTGAACAAGGATGCCGGCAACTGGCTGCACCAGGGCGATGACCACCTCCGCTACCGCGATGACAGCGAGGTAGAAGAGGATCACTACCCCCGGCCGGGACGAGAGCGCAACAGGCTTCCGGGCACGTCCGCTGGCCGCAACTCTCACGACGCCAACATCTTCGGCTACCAAGAGTGGTTCTCCTTTGTTCGGGGCGAGGATAGCCATATACTATAATGATTCGGGCGCCGGTGGCAAAACGTGTTGCCCGTACCAGTCCTCCATGCTAAACTAATGCAGCCTCTGGGAGAGGACACCCCCAATCCCACAGCCCACCCCGCAATACGGT
>JACPRR010000082.1 GCA_016189825.1 Chloroflexota bacterium | reverse complement strand
TAGAGCAATGAACAGGATTGAAGCCATCATACGTCCCGAACGCCTCGACAGGGTAAAGGAAGCGCTGGCTGAGGGCGGCTTCACGGGACTGAACGTGACCCATGTCACCGGACGGGGCCGGCAGCGCGGCATAACTCATCAGGGCCGCTCCGGGGAGCGCTACACCGTCGATATGTTGCCGAAGATCAGGCTCGAGGTAGTGGTCAAGGATGCGGATACGAAGAAAGCGGTCGATCTAATTGTGACGAATGCGCGGACGGGAAACATCGGCGATGGGAAGCTGTTCATCTCGCCCGTGAGCGACGCCATACGGGTGCGCACCGGCGAGCACGGTGATGATGTCCTTTAGATGAAACAAAGCTGGGGGATTCCCCAGGGGAGGAAAAGCATGTACATAGTAATAGGAATGCTCCTGTTCGCCATCACGATAGTGGCATGGATGGTCCTGCCGACGCGAGTACCCAAGGACAAGTAGAGGACCGATCGCGCCGAGCCGGCAGACCGGGCGCAGTGACAAGCTGACGGCCCTGGCGCCGGCGTGGCTACGCGAGGGCGAATCCGCGCAGGTCAGTCATCGCGCCGACGGCAAGACCTACAAATACCTGTCCTGGACTCCAAAAGCTTCGAGCTCCGACCGGTCAGAGGATATCTTGCTGTCCAGCAGCCCGGAGACCACCTGGCGCATGTATTCCCGGGCTTTCTCCTTGGCGGCTGGCGAGGCCCACACGGCCTCTTTGACGGTCTTCCACTCCTGGCGGGTCAGCTCGACCAGTTTCTCCCTCTCAAGCGGCATGCCTTCAAGCAGCGCCGGTTCAGCGGCTTCGACAACGCGGTTCGTGACCGCCCGCCTTATGCGGTCGAACGTCAGAATCTCCTCTACTGTATACGGCTTTCCCATGTTGGCGCTCCTTCACGTCGAAAAGTTGCGACAATCATAGGCTTGGTCTGGCGGCGTGTCAATAGCGCCTCAGCTAGCGAGCAAATCCCCCCGACAAGTGATAAAATCACCATCATCAACCAAATGCTCGGTATGAAGGAGGACGGCAGCCATGGAACTGAGGGATTTCATAAATATCGGACTTGATCGCGCCAGACAGAAAACGCTGCAGGCAATCGACGGCCTGACACATGACGAAATCAAGTGGCGTCCTGGACCGGGAGCTAACTCAATAGGGATCATCCTACTGCATCAGGCCCGCTCGGAGGACATCTACCTTCAGTCCAGAATCTTGGGCAAACCGCAGGTGTGGGAGCTCGAAAAATGGTACGAGAAGATGAATCTGCCCTTATCTGAAGAAGGCGCCCACTACACGGTTGAGCAGGTCAATGCTTTTCGGGCGCCCGAGCCGGAGCACCTGGTGGCATATGGCGACGTGGTACGATCTCGAACTGTGGAGTACCTCATGGGCATATCCAACGCCAGTTTCGACAAGACAATCACCGTGCCGCGACGAGGCAATATCAGCGTCGGAGATGCCTTTGCACTCATCATCTTTCATACTTCAGAACATGCCGGGGATATTTCTTTCCTGCGCGGCCTCCAGAGGGGCATGGACAAATAGTCTTCCGTTGAGAACAGTGCCTGATACGAAGTGGAACGACTGTGGACTCGATAGCAGGAGGGGCGGGCGCGCTGCTGCGTTCGGCTAACACTTACCTGGCGCGCACATACCGGAGGTCTCCTACTTCCTGGCCACCATGGTGATGGTCTTCCTGAGCGATCAGCTAATGGGTCGGGTCCTGATCAAAAGGCTGAAGAAGCTGACGTTCTTCTCACGGACGGCAGTCTTCGTCGCCTACAGCCTGCTCGCGCTCCCCGCCATGACCATCGCGGGTGCGGCGCTGCTCAGATACACTGTCCTGGAGGCCTTCCAGGAATGGATGCTGCCGGCACTTGCGCTGGCCTTCCTGCTGACCGGAGTGCTCCTCAGCTCCAGATACAATATGAGGCTAAAGTAGGGTTGGCTACTTCTTGGCAGCGACCTTCGCCCTGGCGGCCGGCTTCCTGGCGGCCGCGGCCCGCGTCTTCGTCCTCATGGGCTGCTCGCAGCATATGACCTCGCAAGCCGGCTCGCAGCCGCAGGGGTCGGCTACCGTCAGCACCAGGCCGCACTCCTCGCAGACCAACGACTCGCCAGCGGACCGGCTGGCCCGCGCGGGTTTCGCAGCGGGTTTCGCAGCCGCTTTCTTAGGTTCCGCTACAGCTTGTTTTGCCACATGACACCTCCCTGAATAATTGAAAACAGCTTGCCTGTAACTCCAGGCGGCCTACCTCTCGGTCGCCGATGCCCGTGTGCCCCTTTTCGCCGTCCCTGCGCTGGCCGTCTTCTCCATCGGCCGCTCGCAACAGGTTATGTAGCACACCTCCGGCCCGCATGCGCACGGTTCCACCACCTGGACCGTCAACCCGCACTCGCTGCACACGTAGTATTCGTCCTTCTCCATCTTCGCCCGGGCCCGGGGTTTGGCCACAGCTTTCGGCTCTGCCACTGCCTGTCGTGCCATCTTCCTGTCCTCCTAACGCTCGTCTTAACTAAAGCATAACATGCTCCCTGAGAACGTGGGCGTCAATCATGAGTAAAAGAGCGTCCCGCGAAACGTCATTCCGGCCCCTGAGGAATCCAGGCCGGGCGTATGCAATACGCCCCTACGGCCGGACGCCAATATGCACCCTGGATACCGGCTGCAGTTTACCATGAGCGCCACGCCCTTCGAGTCCTTCGAGGGCCTCAGGAACCGTCTCAGGAACCGTCCTTCGACACAGGCTCAGGAACCATGGCGCCGAAGGGCCGGTATGACGAATTCGCTCAAGTTTTGTTCCCGCGTCGCGGGACACTCAGACCACCGTGCACGCCGGTTTGGTATTCGAACCGGTTGCCAGGCGGGGTCAGAGGTCCTGCCGGATGAAGGGGACGGCCGGACAGCTACTCGGCGATGAGGAACGGATTGAACTTCGTGCCCACGTCGTAGCTGTCCACCTTCTCCTGACGCTTGAGGAATGCGACGGCGCCGTAGGTGAGAGGAGTGGCGGCGACCTCGTAGGCCACCTTGAACAGCCATTGAGTGACCACCATGGCCCCCAGCGGACCGGCGGCCATGGCGCCGAAAAAGGCGACAGTGATAAACACCAGGGAATCGGCGCCTTCGCCGGCCAGTGTTGAGCCAATGGTCCGGCTCCACAACCACCGCCCCCGGGTGACGGTCTTCATGCGCGCCAGAACGAAAGAGTTCAGGAACTCGCCGACAAGGTAGGCAAGGAACGAAGCGGCAAGCAGCCTGGGCGTATAGCCCAGGATTGTCTCGTAAGAACGTTGCCCCTCCCAGAAGGACGCGGCCGGCAGTACCTGGGCGAGCCAGATGGCTGCCACCGCCAGCAGGTTCCCCAGGAATCCGGTCCAGATGACCCGTCTCGCCACACTGTACCCGTAGACCTCGGTCAATATGTCGCCAAAAATGTAGCTCACCGGGAAGATGATGACACCCGCCGGCACTACGAACGGCCCGATGGCAATCAGCTTGACGGCGATGATGTTGGCGGTGATGAGGCAGGTCACGAAGAGGACCGAGATGACGGTGAGCCAGCGATAAGAC
>JACPRR010000075.1 GCA_016189825.1 Chloroflexota bacterium | reverse complement strand
GGGGCTCTCATTGAAGGCGAGCGGCAAGTACGCAAAGGCGGAGGACTGTTTTCTCCTCTCGCTGGACATACGCGCCCGGTTGCTGGGGGCCGGCCATCCTTCTTGCCTTAAGACCATGGACAGCCTGGCGCGGCTATATGATGACAGGGGAGACAATGCCAAGGCAGCCGGCATTCGTTCTCGGATGCGCGAAGTGAGTGGCAGGGGTCTGGCGGAGCTGCAAAGCGAAGGATGATGAATGGTCTTGAGCTCTCGGAGAAGTACTACTGGGCATTCGGCGCTCCTTTGATCGCGCAGAAATTCGGTGATTGCAAAGACCGGATTGCCGCGGGCCTGGTGGGTGACGGCTCGGAGTGCTACGGATTCGATGATGAGATTTCCAGGGACCATGACTGGGGCCCCGCCTTCTGCCTGTGGTTGGACCAGGGCGACTATCGGGCTGTTGGAGCAAGGCTCGAAGAGGAGCTGGCCGGGATTCCAGGGGACTTTGAGGGCTTCGGACCGAGGATGGTGAGCGAGTGGGGAAGAGGCAGGGTGGGGGTCTTCGAGATCGGGCAATTCTACAAGAAGTTCATCGGGTTTGACCGGGTCCCCGCCAGCGTCAGGGAGTGGCGCGCGATACCGGAAAACAACCTGGCCGCGGCTACCAACGGCAAGGTCTTCGTCGACCCCTCGGGCGGGTTCACAGACTTCCGCAACAGGCTCCTGGGCTTCTACCCGGAAGACGTGCGGCTGAAGAAGATTGCTGCGCGGTGCATGACACTGGGCCAGTTGGGACAGTACAATTTCGCGCGCTGCGCGCAGCGACAGGAGGCGGTCGCGGCCCGGTACATTGAGGGGCAGTTCAGCGCGCAGGCAATCTCAATGGTATTCTTGCTGAACCGCAGGTACGCCCCTTTCTACAAATGGATGCATCGGGCGGTAAGGGCTCTGCCCATCCTGGGCGAAATCACCAATAAGCTGCTGCTGGACATCGCCAACAGCTACGGGTACGGGAAGAAAATCACGCTGCTGGAACAGGTGTGCGCTAACATCGTGGAGGAGCTTCGCAGGCAGTCGCTCACCGATGCCTCCGGAGACTTCCTCCTGGACCACGGAAGATCAGTGCAGGAGAAAATCCAGGACCCGGAACTGCGCAGCATCGACGTATGGCTGGAGTAGGCGCCGAACTATGAAAAACGTGCTGGTGATCGGGGGAAGCTACTTCGTCGGCAGGGTGTTTGTTGAGGAGTTGTTGCAACGTAGCGAGTGCTCGATACACGTGGTGAATCGAGGCAACAGGCCGTTGAAGCTGGAGGGCGTAAACGAGATCGTTTGTGACAGGCATGATGCCGCAAAGCTGGCCCGCGTTGTGCCTCCGCTGGAGTGGGACGCAGTGGTCGACTTCTGCGCGTATTCCCCAGACGATATCCCAACGGTGCTTCAATCCCTCCAGGGGAGAGTCCAACGCTACATCTACATCAGCACGGCGACAGTGCACCAGAACTCTTTGGTCCTGCCCATGACGGAGGACACCCCGGTGCTCACCACCGCTCCCCCGGGGCCGGCCGGCGACTATGCCTACAAGAAGAGGCTGGGCGAACTCAGGCTCAAGGGGCTCTGCGAGCCCAGTGGGATCACATACGTGTGCCTGCGACCGAGCTTCATCTACGGCAAGTACAACTACGCCCCGAGAGAGTCGTACTTCTTCGGCTTGATGGCGAGGGGTGAGCCGGTGGTCCTGCCCGCTCTGCCCCAGGCCCTGTTTTCGACGGTTTCGGTCTGGGACGTGGCGAGGATCTGCATAGCCTGCCTGTGGAGCGAAGCCGTCCGCAACAACTCCTACATCGTGTCCGCCGGGGAATTGCTATCCTACGACAGGCTGGTGAAAACATTGGAGGAGATAGCCTCCATCAAGCTCAAGGTGTCACGGCAGCCGGTCCGCGTGATAGAAGTCCGTGGGATCCCGTTGCCCTTCCCTTTGAGCGAGCACCTCGTTTACTCCGGGAAGCGCCTTCAACAGGCCCTGGGCTATGAGTACCTCCCCTTCGCCGAGGGTATGCGCCGGACCTACGAATGGTTCGTTAAGTCGACCCCCCATGCTCCTGCATAACGCCAGGGTGATCACGATGGACCCGGAGCGGCCCTACGCCGAGTCGGTAGCCATCCGGGATGGACGGGTGTTTGCAGTGGGCGGCAATGACGAATTGTCGTCGTTGTACGGCGCAGCAACGGAGCTCGTCGATTGCGAAGGGGGGACGGTCGTCCCCGGGTTCAACGACGCCCACTGCCACCCTTTCGCCCTTGCCGCAAGCCTGCTCAGCGTTGACTGCTCGCCCCGGTCGGCGCCTGACATCGCGGGCATTCAAGAGCGCATCCGGATTAGCGCCGAGCGCACCCCCGAGGGGCGATGGATCAGGGCGGCCAATTACGACGGATTCTGCATCAGCGAGAAGCGGCCTCCCAATCGCTGGGAGTTGGACCGGGTTTCTCCCCGCCACCCGGTATTCATGCTGCACGCCACCGGGCAAGAGTGCGTCCTCAATAGCTTCGCCCTGCGGCTGGCAGGGATTACCAGGGATACGGCGGACCCGCCCGCCGGACGTATTCACAGGGATCCCGGAAGCGGAGAGCCGAACGGGGTCATATCTGGGATGGACCAGCGGGTCAAAGACGCCATTCCTCCCTTGAGTGAAAATGAGCTGGAAGAAGGGATGAAACTGGTCAGCCGGCAGTACCTATCCTTCGGCGTCACTTCCCTTCAGGACACCAGTTGGACTAACGGGCTGCGACACTGGCAGGCGTGGCGGCGGCTTGTTGGCCGGGGGACCGATCTGCCGCGAATATCGATGCTGGCCGGCACCGAGGCCCTCGACGACTTCTCGCGCGCGGGCCTGGCTACGGGGGCCGGTGACAGCCGCCTGCGAGTGGGTGGACTGAAGCTGGCGCTGGACGAAAGCACTGGGTATGCGGAACCGCCGCAGGAGGACCTGAACAGCCTCGCCATCAGGGCTGTCGAAGCCGGCTTCCAGGTCGCCTTTCACGTGAGCGATGTGCGCATGCTGCGCGCCTCGCTGGAAGCCATGGGAGCGGTGAGGCGGAGGACTCCGGGCAAGAGCCGGCGGTTTCGCCTGGAGCATTGCGCCATCTGCCCTACCGGCTTGCTGCCAAGAATAAGGGCCAGTGGCGCGCTTATCGTTACCCAGCCGTCTTTCCTTCACCGCATGGAGCTGATGAGTGGGGGGAATGGCGCCTCCGGCCCGGGCAGGTGGCTTTACCCCTTCGCCACCCTCACCAGGCTTGGCATCAGCGTCGCCTTCGGCTCCGACGCGCCGCTGGCGACCCATGATCCCCTGAACGCGGTCTTCGCGGCCTCGACGAGAAAGGCGGATGGAAGTCGACAGGGTGGAACCGGCGAGAGCGTGCGGGTGGAGGATGCGCTCAGGATGCACACACTCTGCGGAGCTTACGCCTCGCTTGAGGAGGGGGACAAAGGGTCCATCACTCCGGGCAAGCTCGCTGACATCGCTGTTCTGGATGGCGACCTGCGCAGGCTCGACCCGGAGCTGATACCCGGGCTGAAAGTCGTCCGCACCATCATCGGCGGGCGGACGGTATGGGAAAATTAGGACGTAGACGCGGGCTCAATTACTCCGAAAATAGCGGTTCTGTGCGTCGGCGGACCCGTCTGTTGTCATTCCGAGCGTCAGCGAGGAATCCGTACCCGGGGTAGCGGATTCTTCGGCCTGCGGCCTCAGAATGACAACGGTGTGCGGTGACCGCTATTTTCATACTTCGTGGCGCCCCGATGCAATCGGGGAATGGAAAATTCCCATGTGAACAAGAAGGGACGAGATGGACGGAGAGCCCAACAAGACGACGATTCGTGATTATGCGCCAGAAGACGCGGCGTTCGTGACGGCTGCGGTTTCCGGGATGATGTGGGAACTCCTCGATTCCGACAGGCGCGAGGATACTAACCCTGGCCAGGTCTTTGAACTGGTTCGCGTTCAGGTTGAATCGCTTTGTGCTCGGGCTGACGTGGCGACAATCATTGCCGCCTCGCATGAGAACGCGCCCATAGGATGCCTCCTGATGGGAGAGTTCTCCCACCCTTTTACAGGCGCCTGCGAAGGGTTCATCTACTACATATTTGTTGCTCCAGAACATAGAGGCGCAGGGGTTGGCCGCAAGCTGATGACGGCAGCAGAAACCATCGCGTCGAGGAAAGGGTATGTTCACGTAAACCTGGAAACATTCACACTTAACCGAAAGGCTAGATTGCTGGCCGCATCGTTGGGCTATGAGGAAGAGTATCTGGGTTACCGAAAAAGGATGTAGAGGACGGTCCGGCCTTTTCGTGTAGCTGGGCCTGATTCCAGGGTGCAGCGTGAACGGGCTTGACCAGGGT
>JACPRR010000077.1 GCA_016189825.1 Chloroflexota bacterium | reverse complement strand
CGTTGGGCATGCGAGTGGGCTTCTTCGAGGGCTATGGCGCGGGATGGCCCAGGGCGATCCAGGTCGCGGAAAGCCCCGAGCACATATGGACGTTCCTGGATACCGCAGAAGCGGTCGTGGGAAGCCCGAAGATTGTGCTGCGCCAGATGATTGACATCATCAGGAAGAGGGGGATGACCCCCCCGGCAAGCAGGGAAGCCTGGGTGTTGAAGGCGCAATCGGAGACCAGGGCGTCCGCCGAACGCCTCGCGGCGAAGGCTGCGAAATACGCGGACAACTCGCCGATTCATCATGGCCATCTGTCGAAGTGTATTGCCGAGACCATGGAGGAGCTGTACGGAGGCAGGAACCGCATTATGGTTGACGGGTTCACCATTTCAGACTACTGCCCCCCGTTCCTGCGCGCGCGGTACTCAGGACAGATCATGGACGCCTCGGAGCAGGCGGGCATCGGACACGGCATTGGCATGGCCATCGGCGCCGCCTTCGGCGATCCGGAATCCAGGAGGCATCCCGTGCTTGCGCTCATGGGTGACGCAGGCATAGGGATCGGCGGCATGGATGTTGAGACCGCCCTGCGCTTCAAGCTGCCCATTGTTTATCTCATTACGAACAACAACGGCTGGATGACCAGCCTCAAGTATGCCTACTACGGGAAAGACTGGCAGGCCATGGGGCCGCAGGACCACGGATATGGCCACGAGTTCTTGCCAGGCATACGGTACGACAAGATGTTCGAGGTGATCGGGTGTCACGGAGAGCACGTGACCGAGCCCGGCCAGATCAAGCCAGCGCTGAAGAGGGCGTTCCGGGCTGCCGAGAATGGCCAGACCGCGGTGGTGAACGTGGTCGTCGATCCCAGCATAGCGAACGGGTCTCTCTTCAGCTTCGCCTACGCCTTATGCGCGGCGCACATACCGTGGGACAAGCTCGCCAGGCGCGGCAAAGCCGCCCGGAGGAACCTCTTGCGGTGGCTGCCGTGGGACAAGGCCGGCGTGCCTCAAATGCCCATGCCGGACCCGTGGCAACCGGTCAAAGAGGATGAAATGGTGCCCTAGCTCTGCTAAAATGCTAAAATTAGATGGTACACCAACTATTCTGGATGGCAAGCTAAGAAAAGGGGTTTGAACGCAGATGGGTATTCCGCTTCCGCCTACACCGCCTCCAGGGCCACCCGAGCCGAAGTACGCCTCACGGCTACACACTGGCAAGGTTGGCAAGAGCAAGACCACCAACCAGGGGAGCAAACATCGCAGAAAGAACTAGGTATCCCTATCGCCTGAACGGCGGAAGAGTGATCGCCCGCATACTGAAGGACCACGGGGTAAGGTACGTCTTCGGGATCCCTGCGGGACATGTCTGGGCAATCGACACTGGTTTCCACGAGCAGGGAATCAAGAGGATACACATGCGGCACCAGCAGTCCGCGGCGTTCGCGGCCGACGCGTATGCTCGATGCACGCTTTCGCCCGGGGTGTGCTTCGGCACGGCCGGGATGGGGATTACGGACTCTGTTACCGGCATGAACCAGGCATGGCTGGCCAACAGCCCGGTGATCGGGCTTTTCGGCATGCATCACTGGGACGGGGGGAGGCGCGGTGTGCTGCAGGAGGCCTATCCCGGGCGCATCCTCGATAGCGTTACCAAGTCGTCGGTTGAGATCGACGACGGGAACCTGATCCCTCTCCACCTGCACAGGGCATTTCGAGACTGCATGGCGTTTCCCGGCGGGCCGGTCGCGCTTAGCTTTACCATGGGCGCGCTCGGTCCCATGGTGCGGGGCGAGAAGGCGCTGCTCGGCGATATGGCGCCCGGAGAAGCGGCGGCGCCCGCGCCGTCCGCCGGCGACCCGGAGAGCGTCAGGCGCGTGGCCGAGATGATAGTCCGGGCGAAAAAGCCCGTAGTCGTCGCCGGGGACGGGGTATACTGGGCGCGCGCCGGGGATGAGCTGAAGGGATTCGTTGAGCTAGCCCAGGCGCCCCTGCATATGCGGCGGAGCGCCAGGGGATGTGTTCCCGAGACGCACCCGCTGGCCTTTGGCGGCGCGTACCGGTCTGACGTATGGCGGGACGCCGACCTCGTGGTCATCGTCGGGCTCCGGCTTGGCTGGCTGGAATGGTATGGTCTGCCCCCAGCCTGGCCGCCCGATGCCAGGCGTGTCATAGTCCACGAGTCGGCAACCGACGGATGGTCGCCCCTGCCGACGGACGCCTTCATCCTGGGGAACCCGCGGCTTGTTCTGCGGCAGTTGACCGATGCCGTCCAGGCAGTGGTGAAGGAAATTCCGCCTGATCGGCGCGAGTGGCTATCTCACCTGAAGGGTTGCCAGGACAATTGGGAGGCGGCGCTGGCCGAAGACGAAGAGGAGCTCGAGGGTAAGCAGCCGATGCATCCCTGGCTGCTGGCCAGGGAAATGGCATCTTCCCTGGCGCCTGACGCTACTGTGGTGCTCGATTCGTTCCTCGGCAGCACTTATCTGACCGACAGGATAAAGGCGACTTTTCCCGGGCAACTGCTCGATTCTGGTGAGGCAGGCAACTTCGGACACGGTGTGGGGATGGGCATCGGGGCGCAACTGGCGAGGCCGGGAAAGCAAGTCGTTGTGCTCATGGGGGATGCGGGGATGGGCATCGCCGGCGGTGACATAGAGACCGCGGTCCGCTACGGCCTGCCCATCATATATGTGGTGTGCAACACCGATAGCTGGTTCGCCGGCGTGGACGCCTGGTTTGAGGGGCAGGTCGACTCCTGGAGGATGCTGCCGGGCATCCGCTATGACAGGATGTATGAGACTCTGGGTTGCCACGTAGAGCATGTCACCCGGGCCAGGGATGTGGCGCCGGCCCTGCACCGGGCGCAGGGCTCCGGCCGGACGGCGGTGATCAATGTCCCGGTGGATGGGAGAATAATGCCGCCATGGTTCGAAGCGCTCGCTTACCGGATCGGGGTGATCGCACATCAACTGGACATAATGAAGATACCGGAGCCCATGCGGAGTTACCTGCTGAAGGGTAGAACGCCCGAGATCGACAAGGCTCTGGAAGCGGTTGGCATCGGGCGATCAACGCCGCGGGGAAGGGTGCTCACCCATGACCTTGTCAAGTGCTGGTAGTGTAAAACACGAATTGCCCCGGCCGGTTCGGCCGCCCGGGAAAAGCCGAAAGGCGGGAGGGAGGAACGCATGAAATTCGATATGAGGGGCGCGCTGCCGAAGAGGGTGGACATGCTGGAGCTGCTGGCGCGGGACGGCTTCCAGCATGCGACTAAGGTGATACCGACGGAAACGAAGGTATGGTTCATTGAGCAGTTCATCAAGGCCGGATACAGGCTGGTCGAGGTGACGAATTTCACGCACCCCAGGATCATGCCTCAGCACAGTGACGCCGAGGACATACTGAAGCGCATCTGGCAAGTGGATGCCGTCAAAGAAGGCAAAGTCAAGCTGATCTGCTATGGGATGACACGGAAGGCGTTCGAAAGGGCGGCTGGATCCGCCCAGGCCGGCTATCCACCGCACTCCGTCGCTTTCACGATATCGACGGAGGACATACATTGCAGCAGGAATGCCGGGAGGACCCGTGAGGAGTACTTCGACGACATCCCTCAATTCGTGCGTCTGGCGAAGGAGAACGGGTTCAAAGTCAACATGTCCATCGCCTGCGTATATGGGTCTCCCTGCGCCGGCCCCGTACCGGTCGAAAGCACGATCGAGCTGATGGAGCGCGGCCTCGATCTGGGCATCAAGGATTTCACTCCATGCGATACCACAGGTGAGGCGAACCCGCTAACGGCCTTTGAGTATATGTCAGCTCTGGTGGACCGGTACGGGAAATACGACGATGTGAAGTTCAGGACCGCCCATTTCCATGATGCGCGAGGGATGGGCCTTGCCAACTACGTGGCCAGCATCATGGCTGGCGCAACTATAGTCGAAACCTCGCTGGGGCAGGGTGGCGGCCAGCCGGCATTCGTGGTTGGAGGGGTGCCCGGGCTGGGCAGTGGTCCAATCTATACCAACTCTGACATAGTGGGCAACGGGGCCACCGAGGATGTCCTGGTCATGCTGGACGAGATGAAGATCGACGTCGGCGTCGACATCGATAAGATGCTTCAGCTCGGCCGCGTCCTGGAATGGGTGTACGAGGAGCCGTTGCGGCCCTACACTACGAAGTCCGGGCGGCCCATCAAACAGCCGACTGAGTGGAACCTGACCACCGTCGGCCTCGACTACCTGCCGCCTTTCAAAGAGGGCTATTGGGCCATGCCGGGCAAGTACAAGCCGGCTTCGGCTGAAACGCTGGAAAAGGTGTTCAAGGGCCGCAAGTTTCGCTGGGACCCATTCGAGGAGAAGGTGCGCAACGTCAAAGACTAAGCCAAACGGCCCAAATGATGACGCACCTCATTGGTGGCACAGGCGTCCCTGCCTGTGCGGCATAGCTCAGATGTTAATGCGTTCGTATAAGTATTTGCTTGCACGACTCAGCGTAATGGGGATGGTCTCTTCCATTGAAGGAAGAGGGTCCAGTTGCGGAGTCACCCTCTCCCTACCCTCTCCCTTCGAGGGAGAGGGATTGGCAAATCTTGCCCTCTCCCCGCTGGGGAGAGGGACTGGACTTTGGACATTAGTTACATCATGTATTGGCGTACAGGGTCATGTTGCGTGTGAAGTT
>JACPRR010000070.1 GCA_016189825.1 Chloroflexota bacterium | reverse complement strand
GCGCTACATAGGGCAAGCCCTCGAAGAAGGGACCAAGAACTCGAAGCACCCCGTCCTTATCGACAAATACCTGCAAGGGAAGGAATGCGAGGTCGACGCGGTCTGCGACGGTGAAGAAGTCCTCATCCCCGGAGTCATGGAACACATCGAACGCGCTGGAGTTCACAGTGGCGACTCGATGGCCATGTATCCCGCCCTCAATCTGACCGACGATGAAATCCGCACCATCGTCGACTATGCGACAAGCCTGGGCCTCGGCCTGCGCATACGAGGCCTGATGAACGTCCAATTCGTGATCCTGCGCGAGGGCGGCAAGTCGAAGGTCTATGTCCTCGAGGTCAATCCCCGCGGTTCGCGCACTGTCCCCTTTATCTCCAAGGTCACGAGCGTGCCCCTGGTCCGCATCGCGATCAAGGTCATGCTAGGGCAGAGCCTGAAGCAGCAGGGCTATCACGGCGGCCTGTGGAAGAAGCAGAAACTCGTCGCCATCAAGGCGCCTGTGTTCTCGATGTCGAAGCTGGTTGGGGTAGATACCTACCTCGGTCCCGAGATGAAATCGACCGGCGAGGTCATGGGCATCGACCACACCTTCCCCGGGGCCCTGGTAAAGTCGCTCCTGGCCTCGGGCATGATGCTGCCGCCTGAAGGCGCCATACTGATCAGCGTTGCCGACAGGGACAAGCCCGAGGCTCTGCCGATTATCAAGAAGCTTTCGACTCTCCCTTACGAGATGTACGCCACTGAGGGCACGGCCGCGATGCTGACGGGCGCAGGCATTCGGGTCAACCTGATACCCAAGAAGCTCCACGAAGGCCATCCCAACGTTGTGGACGTCATCCAGGATGGAACGGTGGACGCCGTGATCAACACGATTACCGGCGGACGTGCACCTCTTGCGGATGGTTTCCAGATCCGCCGCGCCGCCGCGGAAAAGCGGACGCCGTGTTTCACCTCCCTCGACACGGCTCGCGTCGCCGTCGATGCGCTCGTGGGTGACAGTCAGACCTATGACGTCAGCCCGCTGAACGAGTACCTATCCCGGCGGGACAAGGACCGGTGAGTGCCTGCATGACCCGCCATGGCAAACCCGTACACAATCTCTTGAGCCCGGTCCTTTCCAATTCCGAGATCCTTCCCTCGATGTATCTCCTGTGGCTGGATGCCCCTGGGATCGCTTCCTCTGCCCGTCCCGGCCAGTTCGCCATGATTCGCTGCGATGACGGCGCGAAGCGCCTGCTGCGGCGCCCGATGACCGTACACACCGTCGAAGGCAGCCGGATCGCCTTCTTCTACCGGGCGGTAGGCGAAGGCACACGCTGGCTCTCCCGGAGGCGGCAAGGGGACACACTCGGTGTCCTCGGCCCGCTCGGCAATGGTTTCAATATCGGGCAGAAGTCCCGGCATTTGCTGCTCGTTGCCGGAGGCATGGGTTTGGCCCCATTACGCTTCCTCGCGGAAACTGCGATCGAAGAAGGACGCTGCGTCACCCTCCTGGCGGGGGCGAAGACTGCCTCCGCGCTCTACCCCGCCGACCTGCTGCCGGACAAAGCCAGTTACGTCCCGGCAACGGAGGATGGCTCTTTAGGGGAGACTGGACTGGTGACGGACCTCGTGCCGCGCCACGCCGCAGGTGTTGGTCAGGCTTTCGCCTGCGGCCCCGAGGCCATGTACCGAACGCTGGCGCGTGAGCGCGCTTCGCGTCCACCAGGTCTCAAAGTCCAGTTATCGTTGGAAGTGCGCATGGGTTGCGGCGTCGGCGCCTGTCTCTCCTGCACCATCGAGACCCGTAGCGGGCCCAGGCACGTATGCACCGATGGCCCAGTGTTCGACCTCGACGAGGTGAAATGGGGCAGCGCGCCGGTCTGCGCGCTCTGATCAGTGCTTCTTTCCACAGCGCGCGCAGGTCCAGGCGCCCCTCTTCAGGCGGGGAATCGCCACCCGCATCGGCAGGCCGGCGATATGAGCGCTGTCGTGGTACTCGTGGACCATATCTCTGATTGCAGCGATATCCTGCGTGGTGCGCCCGGGCAGCTTGCCGGCAAGCACTGCGTCGGACAGCTTCGGGTTATCAAGGAGAATCGTGAACTCCGCCTCGGTCCACTCTGCGCCGGGAATCATAAGGAATGTACCCCCTCGGTATTCGCTCTTGGGCCCGTCTGTACGCCCGGGCCATCAGGCTAAAATGCTACTTCGGCAAGCGCCCGGCGTCAAGGCGCACCAGGACGGCTTACGCTTATTGTAAAGTGCGCCGGTTAGTGATAAACTCCCCTCCAAAGGTTAAGCCTGACCCCTGGTTTCTCGGCCTGACTTCATTCGCCGCTTGCGGCAGTGTGGAAGACAGCCCCGGGGTGCGAAGTGACCCGCATGAATGGAGTGAAGACGGCCTTGGCCCGCAGCAGACTGCACGCGTTCGCTTTTTTGCTGATATCTGCTCTGACCGTTTCCTGTTCACAACCCGCGCTGACAAGTTCCGGCCAGCGACCTCCGTTGTGTACGCCGCGGATATCCAGACTGGCGTATACCGGTCAACGGACGCCGGCCAGACCTGGATCAGGATGAATGATGGGCTGAGGACGCGCGCGGTGAAGTCGGTGGCAATATCGGCGGATGGGATGACGCTGTATGCCGCCACCGAGGGCGAGGGGGTGTTCCGCATCGACCTGACAGCAGCGGGGAAATAGCCAATGCATAGGCGAATGTGGCTTGCCTGGACCCTGGGTGGCATCGCCTTTTTGCTTGCCACCGCGGCGACACTATATACAAATTGGGACGTCTCGGAGATCAGCGGCGCCGTCCTCGGCCACGGCGCCAGGCTGGCAGGGGCGACCGTTCGGGTGAAGACTACCTCGACCGAGGCCACCACTGACACCCACGGCAGATTTCAGCTCCGCGGATTCCCCAGCAGTTTCCAGGTGCATGTCACCGCCTGGAAAGATGGCTACTACATCGGTGGGCTGACGGTCTATCCGTGGCAGAAGGACATAGAGATCAACCTTGAACGTTACCAGGTAACCGACAATGCCGCGTACCGTTGGATCCCGCCTCTCGTCGAGGAGAGGCCGGCCCTCGCCGACTTCTTCACCCGTATGGGGCTCGCGACGGCGGCGAGGGTGTCGTTCAACCGGGCGTTTCTCCCCTTGTCTTCGCGGCTTGCACTGGGTTGCGCCGACTGCCATGGAAACACCATCTACAGTCAATGGGCTTCGAGCGCACATGCTCAGGGCACTGACAACATCAGGTTCATGACTATGTACAATGGGACGGATGTCTCGGGGAGGAAGAGCCCGCCCACCCGGTACGGGACCAGCAGAGACTATGGACGTTTCCCGCTGAAGCCTGAAACGGGAGCCCCGTACTACGGCCCCGGATTCAAGTTGGACTTTCCCGACCAGGCAGGCAACTGCGCCCAATGCCACGCGCCGACGGCGGCTCTTGGACAGCCCAACGGAGTGGACATGAACTCGGTGAAGGGGATCGACGCGAAAGGAAGCCAATGCGACTTCTGCCATAAGATCTCGGAAGTGATTCTCGACCCGGCCACGCAGGCTCCCGCCGAGAACATGCCGGGAGTGCTATCGCTTCGACTCAACAGGCCTGCCGGCGAAGCTCAGGTCTTCTTCGGCCCCTATGACGATGTGGACGTTGGACCCGACACATTCTTGCCGTTGCAGGCGGAAAGCCGCTTCTGCGCATCATGCCACAATGCCAGCTTCTGGGGGACGCCGATCTACCAGTCGTATGCTGAATGGTTGGCCAGTCCGTACGCGATCGCGGGCACGAGTTGCCAGGCATGCCACATGAAGCCCGACAACAAGACCCGCAACTTCGCGCCGGGCCGTGGCGGCGTCGACCGGCAGCCGAACACCGTCTTCACGCACGCCTTCCCTGGAGCGGCGGACATCGACCTGCTTCAAAGCACTGCCAAGCTGGACGCTACTGCCCGGATGAGCGGAGGCAGCGTGACCGTTGACGTCAAGGTCACCAACGAGAACGGGGGCCATCATATTCCGACTGACTCGCCCATGCGCAACATCCTGCTTGTCGTCCAGGCAGTCGATAGCGCTGGCAACCCGTTGAGGCAGACCTCGGGCCCGACCGTCCCCGAATGGGGCGGGATAGGCACCGCGGCCAATGACTATTCAGGAAAGCCCGGTAAAGGGTATGCGAAAGTACTCGAAGAGCTATGGACCGAGGTATCGCCGACCGCGGCGTACTGGCGCCAGACCACCATACTGTTGGACACACGGATAGCTGCCAAGGCAGTTGATGTCTCGACCTACGAGTTCAGGGCCAGGCCGGGCGACGGGCCGGTCACAATAACCGTCAAGCTCATCTACCGGCGGGCTTTCAAACTGCTGGCGCAGCAGAAGGGCTGGGACATTCCGGACATAGTAATGAACCAGGCAAAGGTGACTGTGCCGTGACCAGCGGGGTGTTGCTGGCCGGCGCACCGGTCACCCGGCGCCCGCAATTCATGGACGCACAAGTGGTTTTCCATGCCTATTGCCGCAGGCACCACCGAAGGATTAAACACATCCATCTGTGACTGAGGCCATCGGAAAGTGGAATGTACTAATGGTCCCATATAGAACGGACTTAGCTCTTTTGCTCATAAGAGACTCCCGCGAAAGGCAAGGGCGAATACGAATTCGCTGGCTTTGCCAGTCGCGCTAACCCGCG
>JACPRR010000069.1 GCA_016189825.1 Chloroflexota bacterium | reverse complement strand
CTTATTCTAGCAGCACCCGTCAAGCCCCGCCACGCCAATCTGAAATCCGTTGATTGTGCAATGGCGTAAAACGCCGGCCTTGCCCTGGCCTCGCGACCACTTGACACATTGCCCCATTGGATGTACTGTTCTTGCAGAACTCGCATGGGCAGGCCTTGGTGGTACGACAGCTACTGGGAAAAACAGGGGGCGCCCAGGAGACGCCTGAAGGCTCCGAAACGCCGGTTCTGGGTATGGCTCTCACTCGTTGTGTTCGCCTTGCTTCTGACCGCTGCCTCGACCGGATTCAAGTTCGCCCTGTTCCCCTGGATACGCGGCACGGTATTCTACCTGTGCCGTCTGCTGTCTGTGGGAATCTTCCTGCGCGCGATGATATCATGGCTCCCCATCGGCGGCTACAACAAGTTCGTTATGGTTCTGGACGATGCCACGGAGCCGATCCTGTGGCCGTTGCGGAGGGCAATTCCCCTGATCGGGCGCTTCGACGTCACACCGCTTGTGGCCATCCTGGTCCTTTACCTTATCCCTGTGCTCGTTGACAGGGTCCTTCCGTGAATTGGATAGATGCAGAGGAGGAGCAGAGGTGTTCGAAAGATTGCTGGTGGCGCTTGATGGGTCGGAACAATCGGAGACGACGCTCCCGTACGTCGAGGAAATGGCTGGACGCCTCGGCTCCGAGGTCGTGTTGCTGCGTGTGTGCGAGTCGGAACGCCGTTGTCCTGCTGATGAGGCACGGACCTACCTTGAACAGCAGGCTAAGATCGTCCGCCGCCTCTCTGTTGAACGAGGCGCTCCGGTGTCCCGGCGAGAAGTCTCCGTGCGCACCGAGGTTCGGATGGGAAAGCCCGCCGACAACATCATCGACTTCGCGGCCCAGACCGGCATCGGGTTAATCGTGATGGCGGCGCATGGCAGGTCCGGCGTGACCAGGTGGGCGGTGGGCAGCGTTGCAGACAAGGTGCTCCGAGCAACAAACCTGCCTATGGCGCTCATAAGCGGTCCGGCGCCCGCAGGCAGGGAGCTGTTCAGCAGGGCGCTGCTGCCTCTGGATGGATCGCACGTCGGTGAGGCAGCACTGCCCTACGCTGAAGAGCTTGCCGCCAAGATGGGCACCGAGCTTGTGCTTCTCCAGGTGCTCGAATTCAAATACGTGGCGTACGGAGCGGAGGTCGGAGGATACGTGCCCTATCCCCAGGAGTGGCTCAACGCCGCCGAGCAATCAGCCCGCACCTACCTGGCTGGCATCGATGCGAGGCTCCGCGCCAGGGGACTGAAGGTGAGCTGGCGCGTCGAGTCGGGGTCCGCTCCCGATACTATTGTCCAGGTCGCCGAGAAAGCAAAGGCTGACTTTATTGCTATGTCGACCCACGGCAGGTCCGGCATGGGGCGGTGGGTCATGGGGAGTGTAGCCGACCATGTGGTGCACAACGGCAAAATGCCGGTAATCCTTGTGCGCGCGCGGCCTGAGGAACGCAAATAGGGAGACCGATGAAAGAACGCCCGGGACTGCGGCAGATGACGCACAACGAACGTGTCGGAGAAACGCTCAGAGGGCGGGCGACGGACCGCGTCCCTGTCAGCATGTGGCGCCACTTCTTCGCCAGAGAGACCAGCCCCGAAGGGCTCGCTGAAGCCATGCTGGCATACCAGGAGGAGTTCGACTGGGATTTCATGAAAGTGAATCCCCGCGCCTCATATCACGTTGAGGACTGGGGCGTCCGCACCAAGTATCATGGCGATGCTCCTCCGGCAGTCGTCGAGTTTCCCATCGGCATCCCCGAAGACTGGAAAAGGATACGCGTACTGGATACCCGGAGAGGTGTCCTCGGCGAACACCTGAAAGCGCTTGAAATGATTACCTCGCGCCTCCGCGGTTCACTCCCTGTACTCATGACCATTTTCAACCCGATCTCGGTCGCGTCCAGACTGGCACCCTCGGAAGAGGTCTTCCTGAAGCACCTTCGCGAGGACCGCGATAAGCTAGTTCCGGCCATGGAGGCTATCACCGCCACTTTCGCCGCCTTCTCCGCGGCATGCATCGAACGCGGTGTGAGCGGCCTCTTCTTCGCCACGACGGCCTGGGCCACGACGGCACGCCTCTCCGAGCAAGAGTACGCCGAATTCGCCAGACCTTTCGATCTCAAGCTCCTGGCGGCGCTGCCCGCGGCGGAGTTCCATATTCTCCATGTATGCCATGACCACAATATGCTGAGGTCCCTGTCTGACTACCCGGTCCACGCTTTCAATTGGGACTGCCTGGCGGCAGGCAATGCTTCCCTTCCCGAGGGTAAGAACATCGTGCGCGGCAAGGCGGTCATCGGCGGCGTCCCCATCGGGAAGGCTCTTATTGACGCGCAGCCGGCGGAAATCACCAGGCAATTGCGCGCGCTTCACGGTGCCGCCGGGACCACAGGGTGGATGTTGGGCACCGGATGCACCTATGACCCGTCGACCCCGGCAGCGAACGTGCGCGCCGTGCGCGACGCCGTCGGGCCCTGAAGCCACGACGAAGTTTGTCACGTCCGCTTGCTGATCTCCCCGTCAGAATAGATGAGCTCGTTAGAGAAAATGCGCATCAGCCGTATCGTCCTGGCCATCTGCCCTTCGAGCACATCGACAAATGCAGAGGAAAGGCCGAGCCCGGCGAGGAAGGCGAAGAAACCACTATTGACGAACGGTCTAACTCGGGCGCCAGCTCCTGCGGATACGTTATCCACCCAGCAAGTGGTGCGGACTGGTGGATCGAAAGCCTCGGCCAGCGCGGGGATAAGCTCTATCAGAGTCTGGCTGTGGCGCTGCCCAACACTGTAGGTCACGTGCAACACGCCAGGGTCTATGAAGATTCGGCTGTTGGGAACGCCCGCCTCATTGGCAGCGCCCACGAGCACCGCCGCCGACTTCAACGTATCTTCGATGGTTTCCGGTGGCATGGGGTCTGCGGTCAACAGTACTACTTCTGCCTGGTGTCTGGCGGCGAGGGGCAAAATGCGCTCAAGACGTTGCGTGTCCAGAGACACGTAATTGACGATTGGCGGACGTCTACAGGCGTTCAAACTGGCCTCAAGCGCTTCCAGGCTGTGGCAACTCAGACACAACTGGCAGTTTGTTGCGCCCTGGACGGCATTGACCGCCATCTCCACGATGGCCGGCGTGTCGTGGTGCTGCTGGACATTTATGTCAATGACGTTCGCGCCCGCTGCCACACATTCCCTCGCCAGGCTCCCCAAGAACTCCATGGTCCCCTTGACCATTGAAGAATCCTTGGCCTGCGTCGCTGTCTTGAGCATGCTTGCGATCTTGCGATCACGCGTGGTCAGATTGCTGGCGATGATGAGCATATGACCTCCTTACCGTACTCCACGACTCGGGGGAAAGGGGGACATCGTATACTTATAGTATAAGACACGGAAGGCACGATGGTTCTGCATTAGCAGCGTGACGTCTCCTGATCTCGCCTACTACAACTCACCTCACACGGCGAGCCGCATCGTAGAATACTGCGGCGGATCCCGCGGCGATGCGGCCTCATGCACTTCCCGCTTCCTCGTTGCCGACAGCGAGGTTACCTTTGGTCTCGGCATACCCCAGGCCGATGACATCATGGACCCTTCCAGGTTGGGCGCCATACTTGACAGGGGGTTGGACGTCTTCCGTTCCGTTTGGGACGTGCGTTCGCTGATCGCTCTCCTCGACCTGGATTACCAGAATCCCGATATGCCGGACGAAGCGATACTCAATCCTTCCCGTTCCTTCTCCTTGATGGAGCCCGTGTTCCGAGCGGTCGAAGCCGAGTTGCGACACTTCGGCATGAATCACATCGCGGTCATGACCGGACAGGGCTATCACCTGGCCTGGCGCATTCCCGCCCACACCAGGATTATGGCGCAACTGCAGCGCCTGGCGAAACCTCCACGTACGCTCGAGTCCAAGTATGAGCACGACCATCCGTTCACTCCTGAAGCAACGCCGCTGGCGTCAGGGAGGGGTCATTCGGGGATCGGATTGCTCATGGAGTACCTCTGCCACAGGGTCCTCCGCCAGGCGTACGTTGCTTCCGAGTTGCCGGTGGTACTTACCGGCCTCGCCGTAGGTTCCAGGCGGAAAGGCAGGGAAGCGATCTCAATCGACCTTTCCGCATACGGCGATCCCCTGTACATGCGTTATACCCGCTGTGCTTTCAGCCTATATCGAAAGACGCGGGGCAGCAACGGCTTCCTGGCCTGCTTGCCCAGGACGGACTCTCCGCTGGAGGACTTGCTCAGCGTGCGGGTTAGCCCAGACCTTGCCGCGGACTACGCGG
>JACPRR010000072.1 GCA_016189825.1 Chloroflexota bacterium | reverse complement strand
CCACGTAAAGGTTATTTACCGGAGGGCCCTTAGAGAGAGGGGGCTATTCTCACGCTCATCAGCTCTGACGCTTAAAGCTGAGGAGGGTGCTGTCGCGGTCGTATATGAGGCCAAGTATCCAATCCATTAAAACCCTCGTCCGGTTGTACGGCCCCATCATGATGGTGAGATACCCGGCGAGCCAGATGAAGCGCGCGAGGAGCCCGAACAGGTGCACGCCGAACAAATTCATCGCCGCGTTGCGCGGGCCAAGGGAGACCAGCTCGGATGCCGGCTGGTAGCGGTAGGTGTGGGGCGCAGAGCCCTTGAGGTCCGCCAGAATGTTCGCCACCACTACAGCAGGTTGCCTGACCGCGTAGTGCGCCCTGGGCGGCAGTACCGCTTTGCTTGCCGGGTCCTCGAAGTGGGCGTTATCGCCGACCGCGTATACCTCGGGATGCCCCGGCACCCTGAGGTACTGGTCGACAACGACACGCCCAAGTTCATCCTTCTGTACCGGCAGAGCTGATACCACAGGGCTGGCGACAATCCCGGCTACCCAGATCACGGTGTCTGTCGGCTCCACCTCGATATGATTCAGTTCGATGCCGTGGTCCCAGAGCCCCGTAACCCTGGTGTTGAGCCGGATGTCGACGCCCAGCTTCTGCAGCATTCGTGCCGATGTATCGGACAGCTTCCGATCGCGGCCGGAGAGGATATGGTCGCGATCGCCGACAAGGAGCACCCTGACCAGTGCCGGGTCGATGTTGCGGTAGCCCTTCAACAAGGAACGTCTCACGAAGTTCCGCAGGTCAGCGGCCAACTGCACGCCTGTATAGCCAGCGCCGACTACTACAAAGGTTAGGAGCTGCTTGCGCCGCCTGGTGTCCTCCTCGCAATCAGCGGTCTCAAACATACGGATGATGTGATTCCTAATCATGACGCCGTCGAGCAGGTTCTTGAGCGTGAAGACGTTCGAGCTGTTGCCGGGCAAGCTGGTCATGTTGGTGGTGCTCCCCAGGGCAAGGACCAGGTAGTCGTAGTCGATGCTGCCGTTATCGGTCATAACCTTTCGTTTGTCAAGGTCAACCCCGGTAACTCGGGACCTGGCGAAATCGAAGCGTCGCTTCTTTCTCAACCTGCGGATTGGATAGGCGATGTGCCTGGTCTCCACGCCGCCAGTGGCAACCTCGTGCAGAAGTGGAGTGTAGAGAAAGAAGTTCTCGTCGCTGATGAGTGTTATTCGGACAGCCCTGTCACGTCGCAGCGCCTTCTCAAGTCGGATGACTGAGTAGACTCCGGCGAACCCACCGCCAAGGACGACGATATTCATAGTTTGGCTTCCACCACTCGGGCGCCGTGTCTCGTCAGGTATTCTCGTGCCACCCTGGCCACAACCTTTGGGTTTGAGGCCATGCCTAGAATCTGCCGGTAAGTGTAACTGCCGGTGAACATGCCCCATAGCACCTTGCGGAAGACCTGCCCCGTAAAGGGCAGGGACCCCTCGGCGTTGATCAGCCGCGCCTGCACACGGAAGAAGCGGCGCGAGTCTTTGGTGCGGTTATGGACCGCAAAAATGATGCGCCCCATCCGGTTGTCGTTGTGCAAGGCACGACAGAATGGGGCGTAGTGGCTGGCGAAATCGTGCCGCGACGTGCCATAACGCATGGCGGTCAACGCTGCCTGCCGGGCTGAGAGCAACGCCGATCCGATCCCGTCCTTGTAGAGCCGGGACACAGCAGCATCTCCGATAGCAACGAACCCGTCGCCGTAGTAGTTCGCGGCGCGCCCGACGCAGATGCGCGGCCGGCAACCGCAGGACCTCTTGTACGGAAAGGGCAGAGCTTCCTTCACCAGGTCATGCTCGAGGAACCCGTCCAGGTCTGGCGGACCACCTCTCGCCAGAAGAGAGACATTGAGGAACTCCCCTTTCGGCACGACGCTGGCGAAAATGAGGCCGGTGTGCGGCAAAAGGAACGCCCTGACGCTGCTTCCAAAGTACTGAGCGATGTCCTCCTTGCGACAGTGCAGCTCGTCCTGGCTCATTGCGAGCGTCGCGGGAGGACGATACGGGAGGCCGGCTATCTGGATGGCGCCGCTGTTCAGGCCGTTCGCCAGCACCAGGAGGTCATATCCACGCGGTCCATCTTCGAGGAAGACGCGGGGGCGGCGCTCCACATCAACGCGGAGCACGCGCTCGTGGACGAGCCTCGCCCCGCGCCGCAGAGCGCAGTCCAGCAAGAAGCCGTCGAAGCTGGGAAGGCTGCCCTGGGCGTTGGAGAGAGGGCCGCCGCCTCGGAACACACTGAGTATCTCTGCCCCGGGGTCCGGGTTGGGTATGTCGATCACCCCGAAGGGGCTATGGAGATGATAAGAAGCTATGTGTGCCCGAATCACCTCTTCAGGCACGTTGATGTCAAGCTCCCCCAGGTTTCTCAAAAGGGACGCGGACAGTATGCCGGCGCATCGATTGCACCCCTTGGGCCCGCGGTCGCTGAACGACCGCCATTCAAACAGGTCTACCTCAAGGTCCATGCGGTCGGCCGCCGCATATTGCAGGAGGTACAAAGCGAAGAAGCTGCCGGCAGGTCCGCCTCCAAGCACCGCTATCCTGGCCCCGTTTCCCAACCGCATAGTGAGATATTCTAGCACAGATACACATCCGGCCTCTGTTCGCCTAATCGAGCGTGTGAGAGTGATTGACCTGATGCTATAATGCGACTGGTCGGCATACCGAAAGCGCGCACCGGGAAGGGACTAAGGATAGAATGACAACCATATTGGCCGTGAAACGCGATGGCGAGGTCGCGATCGCCGGTGACGGGCAGATCACGATCGGCGATGTGGTGATGAAGCACAGCGCCAATAAGCTACGCACGCTTTACCACGGTCAGGTTATCGCAGGGTTTGCCGGCGCGGTCGCCGATGCGCTGACCCTTGCCGAACGTTTCGACGCGCAGCTTGACAAGCACAGCGGGCAACTCCGCAAAGCCGCGGTTGAGCTTGCCAAGGAGTGGCGCACTGACCGGGTGCTGAGGCGTCTGGACGCCTGGCTTGTAGCGGCGGACCAGACCAGTCTCCTCGTGCTCTCCGGCGAAGGGGATGTTATCGAGCCGGATGAGAACGTAGTGGGCGTCGGGTCCGGCGGCGGCTACGCACAGGCAGCGGCGACGGCGCTTGCAAAGCATACCGGTATGAGCGCGGTCGATATAGCGCGCATTGGAATGGGGATCGCGGCCGACCTCTGCATATACACCAACAGGCGCATCAGCATCCTGGCCATAGGCGGGGAGAACAAGACGGCGGTCGAGGTCCCTGCGGAGAAACCCGAATAGCTCCCCTGTTGCCCGGGGATGCAATGATCCGGACAGGCGTCATGCGGTAATGGGGTGCATTTTCGAGGTGACGGCATCGGCGCTAGATGCTGGAGCTCGGGCAGGGAATCTCTTGACGATGCATGGCAGCGTCCCCACGCCCGCGTTCATGCCAGTTGGCACGCAGGGTACCGTTAAGTCCCTGACGCCGGAAGACCTCGAGTGCGCCGGGACCTGCGTGGTCCTTGCCAACACCTATCACCTGTACCTCAGGCCGGGGATCGATATTATCGAGCACATGGGAGGGCTCCATCGGTTCATGGCCTGGAACGGCCCCATCCTCACTGACAGCGGCGGGTTCCAGGTGTTTTCCCTGGCGGGTTTACGCCGCGTGAGCGACGAAGGCGTCCTTTTCAGCTCTCATATCGATGGCGGCGACCATTTCTTCACGCCGGAGAGTGCGATCGCCTATCAAGAACGCCTGGGCTCGGACATCGCCATGGTGCTCGATGTTTGTCATGCGCATGATCTTGATGCTGCCGGCGCCAAAAAGGCCATGGACCTGACGCACCGGTGGGCGGCACGATGCCTTCAGGCCCATCAGCGTTCGGAACAAGCCCTGTTCGGGATTGTCCAGGGAGGAACAAACATCGAGTTCCGCCTGGAATCGGCGCATTTCCTGGCCTCGCAAGGCTTCCAGGGGTATGCCATAGGCGGCCTCAGCGTTGGTGAGCCGAAGGAAACGACGTGGAACGTGCTTGAAGCAACGCTGCCGGCCTTGCCCTGCGACAGCCCCAGATACCTCATGGGCGTGGGGGCGCCGGACGACATAGTGCGCTCCGTTGCCCTTGGCGTGGACCTGTTCGATAGTGTGCTGCCCACGCGCGTGGCGCGACATGGCGCGGTATATACAACAGGGGGCAGATTGAACCTGCGCAACGCACAGTACGAGCGTTGCGAGGAACCCATCGACCGCGAATGCGACTGCTACACTTGCCGCACTTTTACGACCGCGTACATGCATCACCTTTTCAGATGCGAGGAACTGCTCGCGTACCGCCTGGCCACTATTCACAACGTGCGCTTCATGGTCCGGCTCATGAGCGGGATCAGGCAGGCGATCCTCGGCGGACGGTTCGCTGACTATCAGGCGGAATTCCTCGGCCGGTACAAGCCGCCGGACGAACAGGCGAGGCTCGAGCAGAAGCGAAAGTGGTCCGCCGCCAGGCATGCCCCGGGCGGGTGAGCGGCAAAAGACATTGCCTCTCCAAAATGGACTTCCTTGCACCCTATCCCGGACCGTCGTATTATGGGCACTGTCCGGAAGGACTTGGTTTTGGTGCTTGAACAACCGAGGTGATAGCCGAGGACCCATGGCAAACAAGGAAGCCACAGCGCGCATTAAGATCAACAAGCTGCTCGAAAGTGCAGGCTGGCGCTTCTTCCCGGAAGGGAGCAAACCTGCCAACGTCCGCCTCGAACCCAGCGTAAACATCAAGTCGTCTGATCTGGACGCCCTCGGCAACAACTTTGAGAAGACAAACAAGGGCTTTATCGACTTCCTGCTGCTGGACACCAAGTGCTTCCCCCTTATCGTGCTGGAAGCGAAACCTGAGGACAAGAATCCGCTTGTTGGCAAAGAGCAGGCCCGTAAGTACGCTCGGTCCCAGAACTGCCGCTTCATTATCATGTCCAACGGAAACCTGCACTACTTCTGGGACCTGGAGCGGGGCAACCCCTACATCATCACGTCCTTCCCTAAGCCGGACTCGGTGATCGGAGCGCGGCAGGTGACGCCCAACCCGCAGCGTCTCATCGAGGATATTGTCGAGGATGACTACATCGTACTGACCCAGCGCCCGAGCTACCAATCCGAGGCGGCATGGAAGAATGAAACCGAGCGTCCCGGCTACATCCAGGCCAACAAACTGCGCTTCTTGCGATCCTACCAACTGAAGGCCATTCACGCACTGCAAAACGCCGTGAAGAATGGCAAAGACCGATTCCTGTTCGAGATGGCCACCGGTACCGGCAAGACGCTTGTCGCCGCAGCAGTCATCCGGCTTTTTCTTCGCTCCGGCAATGCCCGGCGCGTACTGTTTCTGGTTGATCGCCTCGAACTGGAGGACCAGGCCAAGAAAGCCT
>JACPRR010000071.1 GCA_016189825.1 Chloroflexota bacterium | reverse complement strand
GCTTCGAGCTCTGCCATTGCCTGCCGCTGCTCTGCCGTCGGCTCCCGACCCTGTTGCGTTGATTCCAGCGCCTGGCGCTCGACCCGCAGCAGCGGTCCGGCGCTTCTCAGCCGTATCCTGTTGTCCGTTGCCTCTATCCGGCGCACGTACTCATCGAGAATATTGGCGGCCACGACAACGTTGATGGTGCTCATCCGGCAATGCTCCTTTGGGATCGCTCTGAATGCCCCGGCAGTATACCAGTAAGCCGTGGTTGCATCAATTACTGGTAGCTACGGGAAACGTCTTGACACAGGTAGTAGGCGGACGTATCATAGGGCCAATATTTGGGGAGGGTAACGAGAGATGAGTCGCCCTTATGCCGTCGAGGAACTGCTGTCGTTTGACAGGATGAAGCGGGCCGTTGGGGCTCGAGTCGTGGAGATGGCGGAGCAGGCGCTTGAAACTGGTGCGCCGCTGGACCAACAGAAGCTGGGGGAACTGACCACCCAGGAGTGGAAGGTTGCGAAGGAGGCGGTGCGCAATTCACCGGCAGCACGCGAAGCCGCTCGCGAGCACATGCAGAAGGTCGTTTCCCAACTGGTTGACGACATGATCAAGTCCGACAAAGCCGAATTGGAAGCTCTCGGCGTCCAAGAGAAGAACATCTAGGAACTGGGCGAGCGTCATCGACAGAGAGAGGGAGAGGTGCTGCCCACGCACCGGCTGCGTGGCGCCTCTCCTTTTGGTATTATCGGAGGCACAGGCGACGGGCGCGGCCTGTGCAAGGAGGTTGGCTTGCCGGCTGATAAGAGCGATCGACTCGACCAACGTATGGACCAGCAACGATTGGTGGAACGCCTGCAAATGCTCGACGAACGATTGGATAACATCGACTCAGTCGTCACCGCGCTCGTTGAGCGCGTTATGCGCCAACCCCTCGTCATACAGGTGGTCTGCCCCTCCTGCGGCAAGACGGTGGAGGTCTCGGTGACAGGGGCCGCCCGTATAGGCAAGGGCGGTTAACGCGACTAGTTGATGATCGCCGTTGTTGACTACGGGGCCGGAAATCTTTCCAGTGTCGTTAAGGCCATCTCGAGGCTGGGCAGGACGAGCACGGTCACGTCCAGCCCGGATGTGGTACGGTCCGCCGGCGTGGTAGTCCTGCCTGGTGTCGGCGCCGCCGGCGACGCAATGGCGAAGCTCCATGAACTTTCCCTATCCGACGCGATTGTCGATACGATTCGCCGCGGCGTGCCTTTTCTCGGCATCTGTCTGGGCCTCCAGGTGCTGCTCACGCTGTCCGAGGAGAGCGGCGGTCAGCGCTGCCTGGACATTGTCCCCGGAACGGTGAGGCGTTTGCCCGCTGTAGGCAAGGTCCCGCATATCGGCTGGAACCAGGTGGTCCAACGCCGCCGGCATCCGATCTTCAATGGGATTGCCGACGCCTCTAATTTCTACTTTGTCCACAGCTACTATCCGGACCCGGTGGAAAAGGGAGCTGTCGTCGGAGAGACAGAGTACGGTCTGAGCTTCTGCAGCGCCCTGGCCGTGGACAATATTGTCGCTACACAGTTCCACCCGGAGAAGAGCGGACAGGAGGGGCTGAAGCTGATGGAGAACTTCTTCGTGTTTGCGACTGGCCATGGCTAGCCCCGGGCCGTGTTTCGCGGACAGAAAAGCGCGAAGGGGGCCGTTGGAGGCCCCCCTCATGTCGTACCACCAGTGGACTGCGCCCCTGGTCAGAGAATGGGTAGGTACCGGGAGATTTCGAAGTCGGTAACGTAGGTCCGATAGCGGTCCCATTCGATCTTCTTGTTGGCGATAAAGGAATTGAAGACATGGTCGCCAAGCGCTGTGCGCACAACCTCGCTCTTCTCGGCGAGGCACACCGCTTCCCAAAGGCTGCCCGGCAACGTGCCTATCCCTCTAGTGCGCCGCTCCTCTTCGCTCATCTCAAACACATTCTGCTCCACGGGGAGAGGCGGCTCCAGGCCCTTCTCGATACCGTCCATGCCGGCGGCAAGCAGGACGCTGAAGGTCAAGTAAGGGTTGCAGGCAGGATCGGGTGAGCGATACTCAACCCGCGTGGCGTCTTCCCTGCCTGGCTGGTATTCCGGCACCCGGATCAGGTCCGACCGGTTCCTCCTTGCCCAGGTGAGATACACTGGGGCCTCGTATCCCGGCACCAACCGCTTGTAGGAGTTTACCCATTGGCTGGTTACTGCCGTGATCGCGGAGGCATGCTTCAGAAGCCCGGCAACGAACGATCTTGCCTCTGGTGAGAGGTTGAACTTGTCATCGGCGGAGAAGAAAGCGTTCTTTTTCCCCTTGAACAATGACATGTGGCAGTGCATGCCGCTGCCGTTGACGCCGGGCAGGGGCTTCGGCATGAAGGTCGCATACTTGCCGTTCATCTGGGCAACCTGCTTTACCACGGCGCGATGGGTCATCACGCTGTCGGCCATCGAGAGCGCGTCGGTGTAGTGGAGATCGATCTCATGTTGGCTGGGGGCCACCTCGTGATGGCTGTATTCCACGCCGATCCCCATCTCTTCCAGATACAGTATGGTCTGCCGTCTCAGGTCAGTCGCGATGTCTTCAGGTGTGTTGTCGAAGTACCCGCCGTTATCCAAAGGCTTTGGCTCAGTTGAACTGGGGAAGTAGAAGTACTCCAGTTCGGGCCCGACATAGAAGGTATAGCCCTTCTCGGCGATCTTCTGGAGGTTCTGTTTCAACACCTGCCGCGAATCGCCGGCAATTGGCTTGCCGCCGGGCCAGGTGATATCGCAGAGCATTCGCGCCACGGAATGTCGCTCCTTGGGCCTCCAGGGGAGTATCTGGAATGTCGTGGGGTCAGGGTGGGCCACCATGTCGCTTTCATCGATCCTCACGAACCCCTCAATAGAGGAGCCATCGAAGCCCATGCCGCGGGCAAACGCCGTTTCCAGCTCCTCCACGGTTATCGCGAAGCTCTTCAGGAAGCCCAAGATGTCGGGAAACCATAACCTGATGAACTTGACGTCTAGCTCCTTGGCTTTCTTCAAGACATATTCTTTTGCCTGGTCACGGTCATTGGATGTCATGGCTGCCTCCTCGTAATTATTCCGCGTTCTCCGCCTCGCGATGGTCCTTCATCCGGCCTCAGGAGCCGGCGCTGGCCGGTTCAGCGTTGATGCCAGACAAGTCTGCAGATGTCTCCACCCCCTGTGGTCTGAACCGGTATCCCACATTGCGCACCGTCTCGATGAAGACATGCTCGGCGTCCTCCAGTTTGCTCCGCAATCTTCTGACATGAACGTCAACGGTGCGGTCCCCCCCGAAGTAGTCGTAGCCCCAGACCCTGTTCAGCAGGGTCTCCCTGGTGACGACCTTGCGAGGGTTCGCAGCCAGGTACTTGAGCAACTGGTACTCGCGGTAGGTGAGATCGACCCTCCGGCGGGCTACATGGACCTCATAACCCGCGTCGTCGATGGTAAGGTCGCCGTGCACGATGACTGCCCCGGCATCCAGCTTGCTGGCCTTCTTCAGCAGGCGTCGTACCCGGGAATGAAGTTCTTGTCTGCGGTAAGGTTCCACTAGCAGGTCGCCAATGTCCTGATTCAACTCCCACTCCGGCAGTCTGACCTCAGGCAACAGGAGGATGATATCTGCCAGTTTTGCGCCCTGTCCGGGCAGTAGCCACTGCCAAACCTCAGAGTCGGCCGGGAAGCTGCCGGCATCCACCACGGCCAGGTCCGGCTTCCTGGCCAGGGCGGCTGAAAGAGCCTCCGATCCACTGGCGGGCAGGCAGGCGTGGCCCGCCAACGCCAGGTCGGCCTGAAGCATGGCGAGTTTCGCTACTTCGCGTACGACCAGCAAGATGATAGCCAATACAACTCCTCAACATCCGGCGGGGGCCCAACCTGCACCGTACCCGATACGGGAGAGATTGAGAGGGATACAGTACTAGCTGCTCGCGCCACGCAGGTCTGTCAAAATGCGGGCCGCGTTCCCACCGTGCCGGCTGGAGGGAAGTACCTTGCCATCCTTGAAAACCATCCACGCCGAAGACTGCCAGTATGGTTTTTCACCCTGTTCCGAGTCGGGCTTCCGATCCATGGTAAGCGTGACGTACCAGGTCTCCTTGTCGTCGCTTTGTACGGAAACCCGGTTCCTGGCAACCAGCTTGTACTCAGCGAGATACAGCCTGCTGCTGTCGCTCTTCGCCTCAGATTCGAGGAGTGCGAGCACCGCCGCTATTGCTTGCTGCTCGGAGTCAAGTTTGCCGGGGTACTTGTAGTCCCAATTGAGTTCTTTGGATGACGGAGGCTTGCCAGCAGCGCCGGCAGGAGGCGCGCCGCACGCTCCGGCAGCCAGCAGGCCAATTAGAAGTATGGCTAGCGCCGAGATACGAAAGGCCTTCATCAGTTCCTCCTGGCAACATGGCTGCCACAGCCGATGGAGTATTATAGGGACTGAAAGCTCCTCTGTAAAAGAAGCGCGTCGTCTTCCTTTACCTCATCCGGGCTTTCGCAGATTATGAAGCCCTTCACTGATCGGTCCTTGAACGCCCGCAGCAACTCCACGTAGTGGAAGTCGGACTCCTGGAGAGGCAGGTGCTTTTTCTCGCCGTGCTTCGCGTACTCGATTCCTGAGACATGGGCGTGCAGGCTGTCCAGGGCAACTCGCCCGAGCTCCGTCTCGACAATATCCAGGACTGAGGTGAGCTCAGCGTAGGTGTTGAAGCGGCCCGTTCTCGCGTGCAGGTGGGCGAAGTCCAGGCACGGGGCCACGCCGGGTATCTCAGAGGCGATCCGTAGGACTTCTTCGAGGGACCCGTAGTCAGTGACCTTGCCTGTCAGCTCGGTCCTGACCGACAGAGATAACTTCTCCTTGCGGAGTTCCTCCATGATCTCTGCCAGGGCTACCTTGATCATGCGGTGAGCTTCCTTCGGCCCAGCGTCGCCATAGAACCCGGCGTGAAAGACGATGCTCTCCGCCCCGCATTCCTTGCCCCGCCGGGCGGTCTGCAGTATCCGTTCCTTGCTTTCCTGGACCTTGACTGGGTCAGCCGAGTTCAGGTTTATCGCATAGGGACCGTGCGCGGTGAGCCTCACGCCGGCCTTTTGCGCCGCCTCCCTTACCTGTGAGGCGGTCGCTGGAGACATCTTGACGCCCTGAACGAACTCCACTTCCATGCACTCCAGGCCTACTTCGGCAATTCGGCCGATGCCGTCAACCGTGGAGCGCAGAGGGGGCGTCCTCTTGGGGATGCCCCCGGTGCCGAAAAGCAGGCTTCTTGTGGTACGGTCCATGTTCATCACTGCTCGCGTCAATTATAGCAGGGCTGGCAATAGGGGAGCGGCGGTTGAGCCGATGCCGGGACTTACCGGTTCCCCTTCATCACCTGCCCGAGCTTTGCCAGGACAAAATCGATCTCGTCCTCGGTCGTAAAGCGGCCGAGGCTGAAGCGCACCGAGCCAAGGCCACGCTCTTGGCCGGCCCCCATTGCCAGCAACACCTCAGAAATTGCCAGCCGGCGGTCGTGACAGGCCGAGCCCGTAGATGCGGCTACGTCATCCATTTGTGCCAGGATGTCGGCGCCACTGCCTCCGGGGAAGCTCACGTTGAGCGTGTTGGGCAGCCGTTCTGTCGGGTGGCCGTTGAGCACAATGCGATCATTCAGCCTCAGCAGCCCCTGATGCAGCCGGTCGCGTAAGAAGGCCATGCGCTTGCCGGCCGGTTCCAACACCTGGCCCGCGATTTCGCAAGCCATGCCCAGACCGACTATGCCGGCAACGTTCTCGGTGCCCGCGCGACGCCCCGACTCGTGCGCCGCGCCGTGAATCAAGGGTTGAAGCGCCCTGTCCTGGCTGATGAAGAGGGCGCCGACTCCCTTGGGGGCATAGATCTTATGGCCGGCGACGGTGAGCAAGTCAACACCTAGTCGGGTGACGTCAACCGGCAGCTTACCAACGGTCTGGGCGGCGTCGCTGTGAAACGGCACACCCCT
>JACPRR010000068.1 GCA_016189825.1 Chloroflexota bacterium | reverse complement strand
TCTTGACTGCAAATCGGAATGAGAAGGCCCCAGCCAGGGGGGTCTGTGCCACCGGGCACAAGACGAAGGATGTGCTACCCAAACAAAATGGGAAGCACATGCAGGGACGCCTGTGCTACCACGACCCCGGAATAACATTGCGCGAAATATTGCAACGAGTGTTTGCATGGCATTACTGTCGAGGATCTCTCCACGGGTGGCACAGGCGTCCCTGCCTGTGCCCCAGTGACTCCAACCATTTGAACCGGCGCCCTGATGAAGGATAAAGAACCCTGCGCGGAGGTCCACGAGGGAGAGGACTTTCGGGTGCACCGCCGCAATCTGCCTCATTGGGAGCAGCACGGCAGCACCTACTTCGTCACCTTCAGGTCCGCCGACGGTTTCCGTCTTTCCAACGAGGCTAAGACGGTAGTCTTGGACGCAGCATTGTTTCATGCAGGCAAGAAGTACGAGCTCTTTGCCTGCGCGATCATGGATGATCACGTTCACCTGATCTTGAGACCGCTCGAACGAGCGGATGGACCCCAATTCGGCCTTTCCGAGATCATGCATAGCATTAAGAGTTACTCTGCCCACAAATTGCAGAGGTTGATGGGAAGAAGAGGTAAAGTCTGGCAAAGCGAGAACTATGACCGCGTAGTCAGAAACGAAAGAGACTGGCTGGAGAAAATGAACTATGTCGCGGGCAATCCAGTCAGGTCCGGCTTGGCCGATAGCCCCGAGGACTATCCGTGGCTGTTTGTGGCTGAGTCCGGCGAATGAGAGGGTACAGGCAGGGACGCCTGTGCCACCCGGAATGGACTGAGACGGCACATGCAGGAACCCTTGTACCTCCAGGGGACAAGATGAAGGATGCTACCCAAACAAGATGGGTGGCACAGGCGTCCCTGCCTGTGCCAACTTGAAGGGGTGGTTGGACTCAAGGTTTCCGCTCACCCGCTGAGCTTTTTCCCTCCGCCTGTCTCTGCTCGATCATGCGCATGGAGATGAAGCCCGGCAGCAGCAGCGAGCCCCGGAAGACCGGGTCGGAGCTGCCGCCAACGAAAGACATGATGGCGTCCTCGGCCGGATTGTACATCCACAGCATGAAGGACCTCGCGGTTATCTCGCGGCGGACCCTGCTCCCATCCCCGCCCAGAAACTCGAGCAGCAGCCACTCGTTTATCGGCGGCAGGACGAGCGCGTACTCTACGGCATCGCCGAGCACTTCGCGGGCCGCGGCCAGGTAGACCAACCCGTCCAGAGCCTTGTTGAGGCCAGGGCGCACGATGGCCACGATCTCGTTGCTCCGCCCGGAGTACTCGCGGCGAGCGCGGAAAGTCGGCTTCACGAAGCCGATCGGGTCGTTGGGCAGGAACTCGTACCCCGCGGCCTTGAGCAGGTTCTTGGTCCCGCTGAGCACCTCGCGCGCGCTCACCTCGTACGAGCGGAAGTCACCCTCCCTGATCTTCAGCTTCTTCTCATTGACCTCCGGGCCCGCCATCCTGTAACCTCCCTTGTCCGGGCGCCGGCCCGGACCATGCGTGCACTTCGCCCAAAGCCGCCATTGTATAATAGTATAACCCTATCGAAGGAATCGTGGATACAGTCCACAATGGACAATTGAAGAACCTGAAGAACCTCGCCTCCAGTTTGCGCTTCCGCCTTTTTCTGCTGGTACTCCTGGCCATCCTCCCGGCCTCAGCGGTCGTCACCTATACCGGACTGCGCGCCCGCAGCGAAGACCTTCCGTGGGACCTGAGCGTGCTTTTCCTGGGCGCTCTTGTTGCGTTCGGAGCGACCTGGGCGGTCACTACCAGGTGGGTATTGCGCCCCCTCAGCCGGATGGTGGACGCCACCCGTCGCCTCGCGGCGGGAGACCTCGAAGCCCGCACCGGGCTGGCTGCGGAGAGAGGCGAGATAGGGCAGCTTGCACAGGCGTTCGACGAAATGAGTGATCGCCTGCGGCAGAGGCAGGTGGAAGCCGGCCAGTCGAAGGCGCTGCTGGAGGCCTCCGAAGCGAAGTATCGTGGCCTCTACGATTCGCTCAAAGATGGGGTATTGATGACCGATGTCTCCGGCCGCATACTGGAGTGCAACCAGGGGTTCCTCGACATGCTGGGCTATAAGAAGGAGGAGATCACCGGGCTGACCAACCAGGATATCACGCCGCTCAAGTGGCGCCGGATAGACGGCGGAATGATCAAGTACCAGGTCCGGCCCAAGGGCTACTCGGGCGAGTACGAAAAGGAGTACATCGCCAGGGATGGCAGGGTGATCCCGGTCGTGGCCAGGGTGTGGAGCATAAACGATGGGCGCGGCGGGCTGAAGGCGCTCTGGGGCATCATGCGCGATATCTCCGAGCGCAAGCAGGCCGAAGAGGAAATGAAGACGGCGCTCCGCTTCCTCGAGATCGCGAACCAGCGCAAGGGGCTGGCCTCGCTCCTCCGCGAGTTTGCCGAGGAGACGAAGAGGTTGACGGCGTGCGACTCCGTGGGGATCCGGTTGCTCGATGAGTCCGGCAGGATACCTTACGCGGCGCATGTCGGTTTCAGCCGCGCATTCTGCGAGAGCGAAAGTCACCTGTCGATCAACATGGACCGGTGCTTGTGCATCAACGTCATAAAAGGGGCCGCCAACTCGTCGTTGCCGTTTTATACAGCGCATGGCTCTTTCTACTCCAACAGAACCACGGGATTGAGGAGTGTCCCTGAAGAGGTGAAGGGCAAGACCCGAGAAGTATGCAATACGATGGGCTATGAGTCGGTCGCGCTTGTCCCGCTCCGCCTGGGGGACCGCATAATCGGCCTCATACACGTCGCCGACCACAAGGAGAACATGGTCCCTTTGCCGCTGGTGAAGCAGCTTGAGCAGGCGGCCGCAACGGTCGGCGTCTGCATCGAGCGAGCGCTCGCTGAAGAAGAGTTGGGCCGGAATGTCGAACGTCTTCAAGCGGCGAACAAGGAACTGGAGGCGTTCACCTACTCGGTGTCACATGACCTGCGGGCGCCCCTCCGGGCGATCAACGGGTTCTCACAGGTTGTCATGGAGGACTATGGGGGGAAACTGGACGACACGGGGAAGCGCTACCTTCACACCATCGTGTCAAGCGCTAACAAGATGGGCCAGCTTATCAACGACCTGCTGGCCTTCTCACGGCTGGGCCGGGCCGCCCTCAACTCGGAGAGTATCGACATGGACTCACTGGTCCGCGATGTTTGCCGGGAGGCGGAGAGGGAGGCTGCGGGCCGGTGCATGGAATTCGTTGTTGGCTCCCTCCCACCGGCGCAGGGGGACCCGACCATGGTGCGCCAGGCCGTCGTCAATCTTGTTTCGAATGCCGTCAAGTTCACCCGCCCCCGGGAAAAAGCGCATATCGAAATCGGCGCGCGAGTTGAATCTGGCGAGAATACTTACTATATTAAAGACAACGGGGTCGGTTTCGACATGGAGTACTACGGCAAGTTGTTCGGCGTTTTCCAGAGACTGCACCGGGAGGAGGAGTTCGAGGGCACGGGTGTGGGCCTTGCCATCGTGCAGCGCATTATCCAGCGTCATGGCGGCCGGGTGTGGGCGGAGTCGAAACCGGACGCAGGGGCGACCTTCAGCTTTGCCTTGCCGCGGGAACCCGGCTAGAGAGGTGTAGGACGACAAGATGCATGCCGCGATGAATGCTGTGGAGATACTGCTGGTCGAGGACAACGCCAATGACGCCGAGCTGGCGATGCGGGCGCTGAGGAAGAACAATCTGGCAAACAACGTCCGGGTGGTGCAGGACGGCACCGAGGCGCTGGACTTCATCTTCGCCACCGGCGCCTTCGCCAACCGTAAGGTGGAAGAGAAGCCCAGGGT
>JACPRR010000065.1 GCA_016189825.1 Chloroflexota bacterium | reverse complement strand
GTCCTGCATGCCCACGATCCAATCTGTCGTGGCTAGCTCGACGCAGGCCTCGATGAGCAGTTTCTCAAGGAAGGGGTTTCCCACCTGCACCGCGGAGCGCATCTCCCGCGTCTCCTCGAAGGTGCGGGAGGCCAGGCCAGAAGCGCCGTGGAGCCCGTCCCGTCCCGTGTCCGCGCCAACCAGCATGATCGGGTTTCCTTCGCCCTTCGCCACCGCGCTAACCATGCATCCGGCCTTCGCCAGGCCAACGCACATTGCGTTGACGAGCGGGTTCGCAGAATAGGTCGGGGAGAAGTATATCTCTCCGGCGACATCCGGTATGCCCAAACAGTTGCCGTAGCTGGCAATACCGCCGATGACGCCGTTGTACAGGTAGCGGTTGCGCCCTTCGTCGAGCGGGCCGAAACGGAGCGAGTTCGCCAGCGCAATGGGGAAGGCGCCCATAGTGAAGATGTCGCGAACAATGCCGCCGACGCCGGTGGCCGCGCCCTGGAACGGCTCGATGGCCGAAGGATGGTTGTGCGACTCCACCTTCATCACCACCACCTGCCCGTCGCCGATGTCAACCGCCCCGGCGTTTTCCTCGCCAGGCCTTGTCAGCACCCGCTTGCCGGACGTGGGGAAGAGCTTGAGAAGGGCCCGCGAATGCTTGTAGCCGCAGTGCTCGCTCCACAGAGAGCCGAACATGCCCAGTTCGACCGGCGTGGGCTCACGACCAAGTTTGTCGACGATAAGCTGGTACTCGGCTTCGCTGAGGGCTACTTCTTCGAGTGTCTCTTTGCATACTGGCATGGGTAGACGCTTTTGCTATCCTCAGACAAGGACGCCGGCTTCAACAAGCGATTGGAACAGAAGGTTGCCATCGGTCCCGCCCAGCAGGTCCTCACAGGCGCGCTCCGGATGGGGCATCATGCCCAGGACGTTGTGCTGCCTGTTGACGATGCCGGCTATATTGTGCAACGAACCATTCGGGTTTGATTCGATGGTCGGCTCGCCGGAGGGATCACAATAGCGGAAGGCTATTCGACTATCTTGTTCCAGCTCGTCCAGAGTGGCCTCATCAGCATAGTAGTTGCCATCGTAGTGGGAGATCGGTATGCGCAGTACCTGGCCCTTGCGGCAGCGGGTGCTGAACGGCAGCGCCGCGTTTTCCACCCGGAGATGGACCCACTGGCAGCGAAACTGCAGGTGGCTGTTGGACAGCAACGCCCCGGGGAGAAGGCCGGCTTCGGTCAGGATCTGGAAACCGTTGCAGATGCCAAGAACGTAGCGGCCCTTGGCGGCAAAATCAGCCACGGCCCTCATGACCGGGGAAAACCGGGCGATGGCGCCGGCGCGCAGGTAGTCGCCATAGGAGAAACCGCCGGGAATCACTACCACGTCGAGCCCGGACAGGTCTGTCTCCTTGTGCCAGACCATCCTCACCTCCTGTGCGAGGACGGAGCCGATGGCGTGGTGGCAGTCCCTGTCGCTCCAGGTGCCGGGGAAGACGAGTACGCCGAACTTCATCGCGGCGAGTCCCCCTTCCTCCTGCTGAGGAGAGCGACGGGCGTGCCACACGTGCAAAGGAGGAAGGCCGCCGGGGCGGCTGGAAACAGAGTATTCAATAAGCCCTCAAGGCCGCGAAAGACCTTGCGGCCGGAATTGCGCACAGACCAGAATAACTTCCAGAGTATTCGGATGCACCACGGCGGCTACTTGCCTGAAAGCAGGTCGGTTACCACCGCGTTGATCTCTTTGCCGTCGGCTTTGCCTTTCAGCTCAGCCACCAGCCTGGGCATCACTTTGCCCTTGTCCTGCAAGCCCTTTGCGCCCGCTGCCGCGATTGCGGCGCGCGCCGCCGCGACTATCTCGTCATGGCCTACTTGCTTTGGCAGGTATGACTGGAGAATCTCCATCTCCGCCTGTTCCTGAGAGACAAGGTCAGGCCGTTGTCCCTTGGTGTAGGCTTCGATGCTCTCCTGTCGTTGCTTGATTTCCTTGACGATGACGCCGAGGACATCAGGGTCCTCCATAGGCGTCTGCTTGGCCATCTGGGCATAGTTAACCGCCGAAAGCAACATCCTCAGGACCGACAGGCGGGTCTTGTCACCCTTCCGCAGCGAGTCCTTGAGGTCCTCTCTCAGTTTTGCCTCTAAGCCCAAGTTCTTCCCACTCATCCCGATCAAGCGCCGGGATGCCTATCGGTCAGGCGCGGGCCATCTTGCGCCGCTTCGCCGCAGCCTTTTTCTTCCGTCGTACGCTGGGTTTTTCGAAATACTCGCGCCGGCGGAACTCAGCCAGGATCCCTTCCTGTTGGACCTTCTTGTTGAAGCGCCGGAGCATACTTTCGAAGCTCTCGCTCTCCGTGGCAACTACATCAGACACATGACATCCCCCCTTTCCCTTCGGGCACGTTCAGAAGACGACGCCCGGTATTCGTGGGCTTCGCCCAAGCGCTGGAATTGTAGTCGGTGCACCACACCATGTCAAGGAATAGTCTGCTTATCGCGCGCCTCCAGTTTTCCCATTGCGGTGAGCAGTCCGCGGAGATAGTCGATCTCTCCGGCGTGCACGAGTGCGTCGGCCATGACGCTGACGACTTGGCCGCCGAGCGTCGGCCGGGGCGGGAACCAGGGTTCGTGGACGTTGCGGTCGAGGTCGTGCGACTTCAAAATGGAGATGTACCGTTTCGATTGGTCGATCGTGGCCCGGAAGTATGCCAGGTGCGTCCCCGCATCGGGCGAGCGGAAGGCCCGCACCGCTTCAGGAGTGTCGCCGTAGCCGGTGTCAGCAGCATTGGCCGGCCTGCCGAACTTCTCGTGCCATCTGTCGGCGATCCATAGCTGCTCCTTGCCAGCGAGCGCGGCGATCTGTGAGTCCTGTCCACGGACCAGGTGCCAGACGGTCCACCCGATGGTGTTGCAATTCGGGTCTGGTTGCTGGTCAAGGTCCTTGCGCGTAAGCCCCTCGAGCGCGGCCTCGACCTCGTGCAGCGCGCGATCATAGCCGTCGATGACCAATTCTTGCCATTCCATGTCATCCTCCGATATTGCCTCCGTCATGCTTGCCCCACCATGATCCCCTCCAGCTTGAACAGGCCCATAGCGTTGCGCGTCGTCTCTGCGGCCACTGTCGCCGGGTCAAGCCCTCGCGCCGCGGCGACCGCCCGGAGCGACCTGACAATGTCCCCGGGCTCAGAGCGCCAGCGTGCTTCTCCTCTTCCGTATTCCACCGGGCAGTCCGTCTCCAGAAGGAGGCGGTCGAGCGGCGCCTCCCTGACCGCGCGGCGGTGCTCCTCGTGGTATTCGGCCGCGGGTGTTGCCGAGATGAAGTGGCCCGAAGCGATGAGGTCTTGCAGCGTGCTGGAGAAGCCGGTGAACCAGTGGAAGACCACCTTGCTCAGGCCGGCCTCTCGGGCGAGCGCGAGGCTGTCCTTCCACGCGTAACGGGTGTGGAGAGAAACCGGGCGGTCGTGTTTGCTCGCTATTGCCAGCAGGTCGCGCAGCACCGATTGCTGGGCGTCCTTCCTGGCCAGGGCGAGGACCCGCTTGTGGTAGTCCAGGCCCACTTCGCCGATGGCGACCGCCGAGCCCAGGTTGTCCTCGATGAATTGGAGCGAGCTGTCAAGTCTTGGCAATTCTTTTGTCAGTTCCGAGGGGTGGAGGCCAAGGGCGGCAAAGACGAAGCCGCGGTGCCTGGCGGCGAGGTCGAGTACCGCGTGGTTCGACTCGTACCCGGTGCCGACCGCGATGGCGGCAATGAGCCCGGCCTGCCTGGCGGACTCGATGGCGCCGGCGGCGTTTTCGATATCGTCGAGATGGGCGTGGGTGTCGATGACCTGGAAGGTGGTTGCGGTGCTCACGAGACCATGATACCACCGATAGTCTGGAGGTGGCGCTGTGCGGCGACGTTTGCGCCTATGTGAGGGGTTCTGTTACATTATGGCTGCGCGGGCCGTTAGCTCAGTT
>JACPRR010000002.1 GCA_016189825.1 Chloroflexota bacterium | reverse complement strand
TCCCGGAGTTCAGCGGTGGTTCTTTCGAGGACCCGCGTTTCGAGCTGGTAGTGGGTGACGCGCGGGCGTATATCGAAGCTACTGGCGACCGGTTCGACGTCATCATCCTCGACCTCCCTGAATCTCTTGAGGGCGGTCCGGCTGGCTTGCTGTATACGCGGGAGTTCTATCAGGCGGTGAAGGGGAAATTGAATCAGGGCGGCATCATGACCTCTCAATCGGACAACGCCTCGTGGGGCTGCCTTTACGCGTTTCCTGCAATTGTGAATACCATTAAGCAAGTGTTCCCGATCGTCCGCCCCTATCAGGCCAGCATCCCTTCGTTTGGCGGCATGTGGGGGTTCTGCGCGGCGTCTGTCGACCTGGACCCATTGGCGATGTCACCCCAGGCTGTTGACACGAGGCTGTCGGACCGCGCAATCTCGGACTTGAAGTATTACGACGGATTGGCCCACCAGCACGTCTTCTCTCTTCCGAAGCACTTACGACAGCGGATCGACGAGGAGCGCCGCGTCATCTCCGACACGCACCCACTGGCTATCCGTGTCGATTACTCCTCATAGGCCCTGCCTGATTTCGGCCGTTTCGCCCGCATGATGCTATAATTTTCTCTTGCGGCCTATCTTCGGTCGCGACTCGGGACAACGAAGGGAACTCATTTCGCACTTATGGACATAATCGCCGGCCTTAACACGCCGCAGAAAGAGGCCGTGGAAACAATCGAAGGCCCAATCCTTATTCTCGCCGGCCCTGGCAGCGGCAAGACGAGGGTGATTACGCACCGGATCGCATACCTGGTAAAGGAATGCGGCGTGCGCCCCCGCAATATCCTTGCGGTGACCTTCACCAACAAAGCGGCCAGGGAGATGGGTGAACGCCTGGAGCGGCTGCTGGGGGGATCAGCCAGGGAACTGACCCTGGGCACATTCCATGCTATCTGCGCCCGGATATTGCGGCAAAAGGGCGAGGAGATCGGCATCGATCCGCACTATGTCATTTATGACGACGAAGACCAGTTGAGTCTCATGAAACAGGTTGTCGTTGACGTGGGGACGAGCATGCGCTTCGATCCCAAGCAATACCCGCCGCGACACTTCCTGTCCAAAGTATCGACGGCGAAGAGCCAGCTCGTATCACCGGTTCAGTATCCCGACCAGAGCTACGCCGACAAAATGGTCCGCCAGTGCTACCAGCGATACGAGTTCTTGCTGGGCCAGAGCAAGGCGCTGGATTTTGATGATCTTATCGCCAGGACAGTGCAGCTTTTCAAAGAGCGTCCGGAGACGCTGGCCAGGTTTCAGTCGCGGTACCACCACGTACTTGTCGACGAGTTCCAGGACACTAACATTGCCCAGTACGTATTGACGGGGCAGCTAGCAGGAAAATACCGGAACATCTGCGTCGTGGGAGACCCCGACCAATCGATCTACACCTGGCGGCAGGCTGACATTCGCAACATCCTGAAGTTCGAGAAGGACTACCCGAACGCGAAGGTCGTCCTGCTGGAGCAGAACTATCGTTCCACCAAGAACATCCTCGCGGCCGCCGACAAAGTCATCTCCGTGAACGTGCAGCGGAAGAAGAAGAAACTCTGGACGGACAATGAAGCAGGCGCCACTATCAAAGTGGTATTGACCCACGATGAACAGGAGGAGGCCCAGTTCGTTGTCGCCGAGGTCGAGAGATTGGTCAAGGAACGTGCTCTTTCGCTCAAAGACTGCGTGGTGCTCTACCGCGTGAATGCGCAGTCCCGGGTGCTGGAAGATGCCTTCGTCCGCTTCGGCGTTCCGTACCGGATCATTGGCGGCACCAGGTTCTATCAGCGGCGCGAGGTCAAGGACATGATCGCTTATCTCAGGCTGGCGGTCAACCCTCACGATACGGTGAGCTTGCGCCGTGTGATAAATGTGCCCCAGCGAGGCATCGGGCAGCGAACAGTGGGTGACCTCCTCAATTGGTGTGGCGATAAGGGCGTAGGGGCATATGAGGCGCTCGCGCTGGCGGCTGGGTCCGATACCGAAGGCCCCTTCACGCCGAGAAGCCGGAAGGTGCTCGCCGAGTTCTACAGTATCCTCAAGGACCTGACCGGCGCCAGCAAAGAGCAGACGGCCAGCGAGACACTGAAGATGATTATCGAGCGGACTGCGTATGATAAGTACTTGCTTGAAGACGAGGATGGTGAAGACCGGTGGGAGAACATCCGCGAGCTTACCACGGTCACGCATAAGTACGATCACCTTGACGGACAGGAGAGCCTGACGTCATTTCTGGAAGAGGCGACCCTGGCTACAGACATCGACAATTATGATGGCAAGGCAGATGCCGTGACACTGACGACGCTCCATCAGGCCAAGGGGCTGGAGTTTGGCGCCGTCTTCATTGTCGGCATGGAAGACAAGGTGTTCCCCCATGCCAGGGCCTTTGACGATGCGGATGAGATGGAAGAGGAGCGCCGTCTCTGCTACGTCGGCATCACCAGGGCGAAGAAGCTGGTCTATCTGCTGCACGCAGAGCGCCGGAGCTTCCTTGGCAGTACTGCGAACAATATCCCCTCGCAGTTCTTGAAAGACATACCGGAGCACCTGATCAGCCGTGCGGGGACGCGCTCTGAGACCGGAACACCGGGCGCATCCTCGCTGAACGGGTGGGTGTCGAAAAGCCCCGGTTTGCAGGAACCCGTCGCTGCACCGGCAGCGGTCAAACTGGACTTGGGACTTGCTGATCGTGTACGCCACGAGAAGTTCGGCGAGGGAGTCGTCGTGGCCATCGCCCCGCTGAGCAACGATTACCAGGTGACCGTTGCGTTCCGCGGCGCAGGTGTCAAGAAGCTTATCCTGAGCTACGCCCGCCTCGAGAAGGTCGGATAGCGCCCGGGCTCTTTCCGTGTTGTCCCTGCGCGTATATAATTAGTTCGCAGGCCAACAATTGAAGCGCCGGCCAACCCGCGTGGGCCATTTGTTTGCCGGATGACTGGATCCCGCCTGCATTCTGTAGTTGCGCCAGGGAGGAGCCATGCCGGGATCATCTGACGCCAGCGCCACGAAATCCAATGAAGAGCACTGGAAGGCTGAGGAAGCCAAGCTCCTGGCGCACCGGCAGGAGGCCTACGACGTCGGCGGCCGAAGCCAGGCCGAGCGGCTATCCAGGCAGGGAAAGAAGCCGGTGCGCCAGCTTATCTCCAAGTTAATCGACCCGGGGACGACGTTCTTCGAGGTTGGCCTCGACGCTGGTTTCCACATCGGCTATGCCGAGCAGTCGCACATTCCCGGTGGCGGCCTGGTCACCGGTGTGGGCACGGTCCATGGCAAGGACTGCATGATTATCGCCAATGAGAGCCGCATGACCGCCGGCACCTACTATCCTATCACGTTGAAGAAGCATATTCGCGCGCAGGCGATCGCCGCCGAGTGCGGGCTTCCCTGCATCTACATCGCAGATTCAGGGGGACTGTTCCTGCCCTTACAGGCAGAGGGCTTCGCCGACGAGGGGATGTTCGGCTCAATGTTCTACAACATGTGCAATATGTCGGCCAAGGGGCTGCGCCAGTATACCCTGAGCACCGGCGGGAACACCGCCGGCGGGGCCTACATCGTCTATCTGGCTTCGGAATCGATCATGATCGAGAAGCTGGCATTCGCTTTCCTTGCCGGCCCGCCGATGGTGAAGGCGGCGATCGGCGAGGATGTGACCATGGAGGACCTGGGCGGGGCTTATGTGCACACCCGCTATTCAGGGGGATGCGACCACTTTGTTCGCACCCAGGACGAAGGCATAGAGAAGCTTCGGGAACTGATCGAGTTCGATCCTCCTCAGCAGCTTTGCGTTCAGCGGCGGGAAGCGAGGGAACCAAGAGAGGGCGCTGAAAAACTGTATACGGTGATGCCAAGGGATGTATACCGGGGCATAAACGTTCGAGATATCATCAGGTGCATCGCGGATGACAGCTACTTCGTGGAATACAAGCGCGACTATGCTCCTGGCAGGGGCGACACCATTGTTTGCGGCAAAATGTGGCTGAAAGGTATCCCTGTCGGCGTGGCGGCATCAAACGGGATTGGGGTAATATTCGTTGAGGCGGCGCGCAAGGCGAGCGAGTGGATGGTCAGGTGCGGCAATTCAAAGGTGCCGCTCCTGTTCATACAGAACGCGCCAGGGTACATGGTCGGGAAAGACGAGGAGAGGGGTGGCATCGGCAAGTATGGCGCAGACATGGTCCGGATGTGCAGCACAGTAAGGGTCCCGAAGGTGCAATGGGTCATCGGGCCGGACCATGGCGCCGCGAACTACGGCATGTGCGGGAGGGCTTACAGGCCGCGATTCCTGTTCCATACCATGCGGGCGAGGACTTCAGTCATGTCCGGGCGCACTGCCGCCTTCATCCTCACCAGTATTGAAAGGCGCAAAGCGCAGGAGGCCGGCAAGACCATGGACGAGGAGGAGGCGGCCGAGTTCGAGCGGAAGATGATAGATAAGTATGAGCGCGAAGCACACCCCTTCTATACCGGGGCCAGGCTGTTCCACGATGGGGTCATAACGTTTGCTGAGTCGCGCGATGTCCTCGCCAGGGCGTTCGAACTGGCGCTTCGGGTGCCAATGGAGGACTCTGTGTTCGGGGATGTGAAGTTCTAGGCCGGGTCTGTCGACAAGGAGGTAATATGGCGGAAGTCCTGCTCTCGGAGCGAAAAGGCCATGTGTTGCTCCTGACATTGAACAGGCCTGAAGCCATGAATTGCTTTAGTTTCGAGCTGCTCCATACTTTTGGTTCAGCGGTCAAGGCTGCCAACTTCGATGCTGAGGTGAGGGTCATTGTCATCACCGGCGCCTCCGCTGGCGGGACCAAGCCTGCGTTCAGCACGGGTGCTGACCTTGTGGAGCGGAGGAACATGGGGAAAGCCGAGGTGCGCCGATTCGTGCGGACCATCAGCGCTACCTTCGCCGATGTCGATAATCTCAGGGTTCCGGTGATAGC
>JACPRR010000064.1 GCA_016189825.1 Chloroflexota bacterium | reverse complement strand
GAGAACTCGATGCTGCTGGCGGCATGCCAGAAGAGAGAAACCTGTGCGCGTAGTGTGTAGGCGCTGGTATAATATGAGGGCAAGGCCCGGACAGTTAAGACCGTTTGTGCACTGGTGCACTACAGCCCGTTTCCGAGAATGGTTCCGCTCAGGCGTGATGCGATGAATGGTGGCGGCAAGGCTTGGGCTGGCCCCCGACCCCGTTGGGTAGCTTACCGATGGTTGACCTGAGTGGGTCTGGACCGTGCAGAATCTTCCATAGCCGGAGGTGCTGAGATGAGCCGTGCCTGTCGGAACCAAACGAAGACCGCGTCGCAAGCTGTGGGGGCAGATGCACTGACGATCCTGAATGCAAATGCCGCCGGGATCGACATTGGCCTGGAGGAAATGTGGGTCTCGGTGCGTGCGGACCGAGACCCACAACCCCTGCGCAAGTTTGGCATGAACACGCCGGACTTGTTCACCGTCGCCGATTGGCTGAAGGTGTGTGGGGTGGAGACGGTCGCGATGGAGTCCACGGGAGTGTATTGGATTCCTCTGTACGAGATTCTGGAGGCCCGCGGGTTCAGAGTGTATCTGGTGAATGCACGCCAGGCCAAGAATCTGCCGGGGCGCAAGAGAGACGAGGGGGACGCACAATGGCTGCGCCGCTTGCACACCTTTGGGTTGCTGAACAATTCCTTCCGTCCCGAGGACGAGATATGTGCGGTGCGGGCGTATTGGCGCCATCGCGTCGACCTGATCGAGCATCGTGCTGCCCATATTCAGCACATGCAAAAAGCATTGCACCAGATGAACGTCCGTTTGTCGCCCACGGTCACTGATATCACGGGCGTCACCGGCATGGCGATTATCCGCGCCATTCTGGCGGGCAAACGCGACCCGGTCCATCTGGCGCAATTGCGTAATCCTCGGTGCGCCCAACCAGAGTCGGAGTTTGTCAAAGCGTTGACGGGCAATTATCGAGACGAGCATGTTTTTGCCCTCAAGCAAGCGGTGGCGTTGTACGACGCCTACACTCACCAGCTTCTCGAGTGTGACCAGGAACTGGAACGTAAGTTCAGTGCGCTCAAGCCGGTGCACGACGACGACTTGCCTCCTTTGGACTCCACTGACAAACGCAACACCCACAGTAAGAATGCCCCGGCCTATGACGGGCGGAACTTGTTGTACCACCTGCTGGGCATCGACCTGGTCGCCGTACATGGTCTGAACGAAGTGACCGCCCAAATCATCCTTTCCGAAATCGGCACCGACATGAGTTGCTGGTCGGATGAGAAGCATTTCTGTTCCTGGCTGGGTTTGGCGCCACACCATGATGTCTCCGGGGGGAAGGTCTTGCGCCGTCGCACGCTCAAAACCCACAATCGCGCCGGTCAAGCCTTCCGTTTGGCGGCGCAAGCGGTCGGCAAAACCGAGACCGCCTACGGAGCCTTCTTTCGGCGCATGCGGGCGATGCATGGCCCCAGGAAAGCCATTGTGGCTACGGCGCACAAAATTGCCCGCGCCGTTTATATCATGTTGAGAGATCACAAGCCTTTTCATGCCCTCGACTCTGACATGTATAACCAACGCGAAAAGGAACGCCAGATTGCCCGCTTATACAAAAAGGCAACCACCCTCGGCTTTACGCTTACCCCCGTATCCGCGTGATTGCCGGGCGCAAGTTTCTGGGTAGGCCGCAGCCGAAGAATCTCCGTGCCCCGAGATCCTACAGGAGCCCCTCGATTACCTCTACCACCATCTCACCTCGTTCGAGGTCGACCGACTTGACCACATCCTCAATGGCAGGAAGCAGCATCTCCCGGTCACCTTTGCGCACCACGTAGATATCGCTGCCGGCCGACGCCATGATGGACACGATCTCTCCCAGAAAATCGCCCTCGATGGTCTTGACTTTGAGGCCCAGCACCTGGAAATGGTAGTACTGGCCTGCCGGCAGGTCGGGGATTTCAGAGCGGAGGACAGTGATTTCCTGAAGACGAAGCTTCTCGGCGTCACCCACGCTATCTATGGAGGACAGCTTGAGGATGGAGTTACCTTTGTGGGGACGGCTGCTTTCGATAGTATGGAGGACACCACCGATATAGACCTTTGACCCCTGGGCCAGCCGTCCAGGGAAGTCGGTCAGCGCCTCAACCCTGACCTGGCCGCCGGTCCCCCAGGGGGCAAGGACGCGGCCTACAGTGACATGCTCTGGCACCGAAGGCGTGCTGGAGCGGTCGTTCATGATGCTAGCTCAACCCCAGCTTTCGCAAATCAAGCAGAAATCCCTCTCAATCTCCCTTTTGTAAAGGGAGAAGCCAGGATTTCCCCCTTTGGCAAAGGGGGAGCAAGGGGGACTTGGCGCCGACACCTCTTTTGCGGCCGCTTACGCTGGGGGGGGTACCCTGCAAGCGGCGCTTTATTCCACTTCCAGGATGGCTCGGGTGTCCTTGCGAAGGGCCGATACCCTGAGCAGGACCCGCATGGCCTTAACGATACGGCCTTGCTTGCCAATGACCTTTCCCATATCCTCGGGCGCTACCGAAAGCCGGTAGATGACCCCCCTTTCGGCGGGAACCTCGTTGACTATCACCGCATCGGGATTGTCCACTATTGACCGGGCAATGTATTCAATGAGTTGCTTCATGGCTTGGGTTCTTCCGCTTTCTTGGCCTTGGGCTTGTGGGCTTCCGGCTTCTCGGCCTTGGCTTCGGCCTGGACTTCCGCTTTCGGCGCCGCTTCCTTCTTGGCCTCGGCCCTGGCAGCTTCCGGTTTGGCAGCCTCTGCCGCCGGGGCTTCAGCCTTTGGGGCTTCGGAGACCGGCGCTTCCTCTTTCCTGGGCGCTTCTTCAACCGCCTTCGGTTTCATCACCCTCCTGGGAGCCTCGGGGATAACCCCGGCTTTATGCAGCAGGTACGCCACCGCATCGGTAGGCTGCGCCCCGTGGCCGATCCACTCCCTGGCCTTCTCCTGCTGGATAACGACCGTCGGCGGATCGGTCCGCGGATCGTAGTGCCCGATGCGCTCGATGAACCCGCCATCGCGGGGTGTCTTGGAATCCGACACCACCACCCAGTATGCGACCTTCTTTCTTCGCCCCACCCTTCGCAATCTAATCTTGACCATCTATCACCTTTCTTCGGGTCCCCCGGTACTAATCTACCCGGTGGACCCGGTAATAATCAACCAGCTTTCGCAGCGCTTTGGCAGCGCGTTCGAAAGTCGGGTAGCTCGCGATGTTCCTGGCTATCAGTTGGATTCGGGCACAGACAATAATGCATCCCAGTGAATCAAGCGCATTGGCGTTGCGATAGCCATCCGCGAGGACCTGGTGCAAACGCAGACAAGATGGTCGGGGTTGATGCCGATCCAGCCCGGCCCCGGGGCAGCCACACAG
>JACPRR010000066.1 GCA_016189825.1 Chloroflexota bacterium | reverse complement strand
CTGCAAAGCATCCTGAGGACAGCCAGGATTTCAACTGACGAACTGAACGCACTTCTCTGAAACTGGGGCACCGGGCCATGCCCCGGTTTCCCCCGCTGCCCTCCCCGCCCCCCGTTGACTCCACCGGTGCCGCTGAGGTTACAGGCCGTGGCGCGCAAAAATAGCGCCGCGGAATAATTCCGGCCGAAGCTGCCACGAATCTGCGCGCGGCCTCGAATTGTTTCCCGAACAATTCCTAGCTCAGATTCAAAACGGCGGCAATTGTTCGGTTTGTTTGGTTAACAGGAGGTTGGAACATCTTCCTGTTTCGCGGGACGTCGACCAATCTGTTCCTTGACACCGCGGCAAGCTAACAGCTACAATGAGGTGTTCCGTATCCATTCAGTATTGGGAGGCTTCCGATTTACGCAGTAATTGAAACTGGCGGCAAACAGGTCCGGGTGACGCCAGGCGATGTTTTCAACGCCGAACTCCTGTCCGCTGCCCCGGGCGAAACGGTGGAACTCGACCGCGTGCTTCTGATTTCGGACGGGGAGCAGGTAACGGTGGGCACCCCGGCGATCGAGGGCGCCAAGGTCGTCGCAACTGCTGTCGGCGACGTACGCGCCAAGAAAGTCCTGGTGTTCAAGTACAAGGCGAAAACCCGCTACCGCAGGAAGAACGGCCACCGGCAAACATACACGCGCCTCGAGGTCAAGGACATAGTCAGGCCTGCGGCAGGCGAGGGGAAGGCACAATAGAATGGCACATAAGAAAGGCGGAGGCAGCACCAGGCTCGGCCGCGATTCTCAATCGCAGCGCCTCGGCCTCAAAAGGTCAGACGGCCAGGCCGTCCGCGCCGGAGAAATTCTGGTGCGTCAGCGCGGCACTCGCATGGAACCGGGAACGCACGTCGGCCTGGGGAAAGACCACACCCTTTTCGCCCTGGTCGATGGGACCGTAAAATACGAGCACGCCTCTAACACCAAAAAGCGGGTCAGCGTGTACCCGGCAGACAAGGCATAGGCCGATGAAAGAGAAGATTCATCCCAAGTACTTTCCGAACGCGAAGGTTGTGTGCGCCTGCGGCAACAGCTTCACCACCGGTTCCACCCAGCAGGTGCTCAAGGTAGAAGTGTGCAGCAAATGCCATCCTTTCTTCACCGGTGAGCAGAGAATCGTCGACACTGCGGGCCGCGTCGAGCGGTTCAAGAGGAAATACAAGATCCAGTAGCGCAGGCCCGGCCACCGGGTGCGACAACTACCACTCAGAGGAGCGGCTTCGCGTGGCGACCGCTCCTCTTCGCTTGAGGCAGCCGAAACATGGAAAGGGACAGGCGAAACATGCCGAGAGGGGTCAGGCCGTTCCGGTACGGCGGGCAGGCAGTCTACGAGGGGGTACTGATCAGGGGACAGAAGACCCTGGCCACTGCCGTACGCGCATCCACGGGGGCCATCGCCGTTGACTCGAGGCCGATATCCAACCTGTACAATGGAAAGGCCCGCCACACGCCTTTCGTGCGCGGTATCATCGTGCTGCTCGAAACGGTGGTGCTAGGGACCAGGGCATTGATGTACTCCACGAACATGGCCATGGGGGACGAGGAGGAGATACCGTCAGGAGTCGTGTGGGGGACCGTTGTATTGGGATTGGCCCTGGGCGTTGGCCTCTTCTTCGTGGCGCCGCTGCTGATCGCCAAGTTCTTGATCTTCCCTTACACCAGTCCTTTCATGGGCAACGTCTACGAAGGCCTGCTCCGTATCGCGATGTTTATCGCCTACATTCGTCTCACCAGGATGATGCCCGACGTTAGACGCATCTACGCCTATCACGGTGCGGAGCACAAGGTCATCAACGCCTACGAGCATGGCGTCGAGCTTCAGGTCAACGAGATCAAGGCCTTTTCAACCGCACACACCCGGTGCGGCACCAGCTTCCTGCTCATCGTGATGGTGGTGGCCATCCTGGTGTACTCGCTGGCGGGCAGGCCTGCCCTGTGGATGACAGTCCTGTCACGAATCGTCCTGTTGCCCGTCATCGTCGGCATCGGCTACGAGCTTGTCCGTGTGGCTGCCGACCACGCTAGAAGCAAGGCGGTGCGAGTATTGCTGGCGCCCGGGCTGGCGCTGCAGTCGCTGACCACAGCCGAACCCGGGGACGACCAACTGGAAGTCGCCCTGACCGCCCTGAAGAGCGCGCTCACCGCGGATTCGTCACAGCCAGCGGAGCCGGCGCCGCTCACGCCTGCGCCACAGACTCCGCAGTAACATCTTGGAAGAAGCAGGTCCTGTTCCCGGTATGGCACACTGGTCCAACAGGGTTTGCCTTCACCAGTAGCGCGTCGCCGTCACAGTCCACCTGCACCGACCTCAGTCGAAGGTAGTTCCCTGACGTTGCCCCTTTGTGCCACAACTCCTGGCGGCTCCTGCTGTAGAACCATACGTCGCCGCTGTCCAACGTCAGGCGCAGGCTCTCGGCATTCATGTAGGCGACCATGAGCACCTCCCCGCTGTCGGCGTCCTGCACGATTGCAGGCACCAGGCCGCGTTCGTCGTACTTGATTTTCATAGTCTTACCGGAATCCCCTTCCCGGCCAGATATTCCTTGACCTGGCGGATCGAATACGTGCCGTAATGAAAAATGCTTGCTGCGAGGACAGCATCGGCCTTGCCCTCTTTGATCGCGGCATAAAGGTCGTGCGGTCCTCCGGCTCCACCGCTCGCAATGACTGGAACCGCTACAGACTCAGACATGGCGCGGGTCAACTCCAGGTCGTATCCTGTCTGGTGCCCATCCGCGTCCATGCTGGTGACCAGCAGCTCACCCGCTCCCTGTGATACGCCGAAAGCGGCCCATTTCAGCGCGTCGATGCCGGTCGGAGTCCTTCCCCCATGAACATAGACCTCCCAGCGCGAGCCGCCATCCAGGCCAAGGTCGCCTCCGGTATCCCTTCTCTGCGCCAATCGTTTGGCATCTATGGCGAGCACGATGCACTGGCTGCCGAACCTGTCAGCCCCACGCCGGACCAACGCCGGGTCTTCCACCGCCGCCGTATTGACCGCAACCTTGTCTGCGCCAGCCTCGAGTATGCCTCTCATGTCTTCTACGG
>JACPRR010000008.1 GCA_016189825.1 Chloroflexota bacterium | reverse complement strand
GAGGGAGGAGGGATGGCCGGCCCCCAGCAACCGGGCGCGTATGTCCAGCGAGAGGAGAAAACAGTCCTCCGCCTTTGCGTACTTGCCGCTCGCCTTCAATGAGAGCCCCAGGTTCTCCAGGCCGCCGGCATACATCGGGTGCTCCTTGCCCCATATCTTCTCACACGTACCCAGCATCCTCCCGTAGACCTCCTCGGCGGCCTCGTAGTTGCCCTTCCGGTAGCAGACTCCGGCCAGGGTGTTCAGCGCGGAGACATACAGCGGGTCGCTCCGGCCGATGGTCCCCTCCATTATCTTCAGCGCCTCTTGCACCATTGCCTCGGCTCTGCCCAGGTCGCCCCTGGCCAGGCATATCGCCGACAGGTTGCTCAGGCTGGTGGCGTAGCTCGCGTCCTGTTCCCCCGCCGTCCGGCGCACAATCTCCAGCGCCTGCGTTTGCAACTGCTCGGCCCGGTCGTACCTTCCCATGTCCTGGTAGAGCAGCGCCAGATTGTTCAAGTTGCTGGCGTAGAGGAAATCGTCCTGGCCCACGGTGCGGCCATAGATGTCATCGGCCTGGAGGAAGAGCTGCTCCGACCTCTGGTAGTTGCCGGTAAGGCGATAGAGCCCAGCCAGGTTGTTGAGGCAGGTGGCGTACCCAGGATGTTCCTTGCCGACAGTCTTTTCCAGAATGCGCTTCGCCCTCAAGAAGGCGACCTCTGACTTTGCGTACGCCCCCGTCGCCCGGTACAGCCCTCCGAGGTCGTTAAGGATCGTGGCATGAGCGGGATGGTTTTCCCCGTATTCCCCGCGGACAAGCTCCGCGGACTGCCGCAGCAGCGGCTCAACTTCGGCGAAGCGGGCCTCCCGGCTTAGCTCAGAGATCCGCTTGTTGAGCGCTTCAAGCTCCTCGTTCAAAGCAATTTTCCATTCCCTGATTGCATCGGGGTACCACGAAGCATGAAAATGTCTCCTCTCTCTACGTGCTGTCCGAGAACAGTCACCGGCGCCCAGCCAACTTTGTCATTCAGAACCCTTCGGCAGGCTCAGGGTAAACTGCGCGAAGCAATCCCTTTCAGCACCGAACCTTGGCCGCGAGCTGATGGCTTGGGGCTCCGCCAGCCACGCTCGTGCTAAATGGGATTGCTTCGTCCCGAGGCGGGACTCGCAAAGACGAATTCGGACAGACTCTGAAAAGGGTGTTTTCGTAGCAATGCCGAGATTCAACCGCCTGCCGGTGTCTGCTCCGCTACCCCGGCGGCGCAGCTTTCCAACATGGCGCACAGCGCCGCCTTGCAGATAGCTTCCGGCTCGGTGTATGCGCCATTGCCGAAATCAGCCCAGCAAACCGCGTCGTCATGCCCTAGTTCGATCATGCGGTCGATCACGCGCTCGGCGGCCGACATGTCCCGGGAGTACGGTTGCGGCGGCGCCCACACCGAACCGCCATCGTCAGGATCGATCCACCTTTCCATCCAACCGAAGGTCTCGTCATTAGCCACCGCGTTCCCCATTATCCCTGCCGCCACCTGTATGTCCAATTCTGGGCCAGGATTCATTGCCAGAATATTTTCGCGAATCATGCTTCTTCTGGTCCTCCTTTCTCTAGCGTAACGCAGCCGCTCGCCGGTGTCCACCACCGGCGGGGTGATTAAACCAACCCTAGCACCCGGCTATGCCCGGCGAATACGACTTAAGTCCCATGGGGGAATTCCCACGACGCGGAGAGAGAAAAGGCTGACTCTCGTGGCACCGGAGCCGGATTTGAACCGTAGTCTCGCGGCATGACCCGCCGGAATCCGTTGCTATCTGCTGCGTGTGACATTGCGCCAGCCTCGCGGACCTTCCGACGGTCATTGAAGTCGTCATTGCGAGACCCGCCTCGGGGCGAAGCAATCCCTTTTAGCACGTGTGCGACAGCGGCAAAGGAGGCCAAGCCGGCGCAACCGGTTCCCCGTGCGGAAGGAGATTGCTTAGCTTCGCTTTGAATGACGAAGGGTAGTCCGGTTTCGTCCGTGTTCCAGGGCGCGGCATGCCGCGCCGCTATGGGGCGGATGGGGGGTCCCGGCGTAGCACGAACCTAACCTCATAAGAAAAGGCCCGCCCTTTTCGGGGCGGGCCTTTTCTTTACACGCGCTTTGGTCCGTACCTATTGTTCGCGTTCGCGCGGGTACGGCGGCTTAAACGGATTCGAGACGTTGTGTACCTTGTCCACAGCAAAGTCCCTCCCCAGACCATGGCAGACCGCGCAGGTCTCCACCCGCCGGACATCGTAGGGATCGGCCGGATTCGGGTTCTTCACCTGCAAGTCCATGTGCGAGATAGCCTTCGCGCTGTCATGGCAGGACGAGCACGCCAGGCGGTTGGGATTGGTCTTCCAGGTGCCCGTGGTATCGGCGCTGTGGCACTTGGTGCAGTTCCGGATGTCCTGCGGGAAGATGATCTCGTTGAACGCGTTGGGGTCACCGGCGTAGACATACTCTGGATGGTCCAGGTAGGCGCCACGGTGCACGCCGTGCACCCTGGGTCCGATGGGTTTGGCGCCGTAGCCGGCCCAGCCGGCTGTCGAGTTGCCGCCCGTCCTCGGGAAAAGGTCGCCCGTGCCGTTCCACCGCTGGTAGTCGTGGCAGGCCTTGCAGTAGTCGGGGTCGAACGGCGCGGAATGGATCGGTCCCTCGTCCAGGTGCCAGATGGTGTCGGCATGGCAATTGGAGCAGTTGGTGGCCACCTTCTTCTCCGGCGTCTCGGTGCCGACCTGGAAGGTCATAAGACCGATGGCTTCACGGCTGGCATTCAGCGCCTTGGCCGCGGCGTTCGGCGCGCCTTTCGGGCCGGGGGCCGCAACGGTGCCCGCCAGGACGCCATTCGGTATCACGTAGGAATACACCATGTATGTGCCAGGCGTGAGACCCTTCACATCATCGAGCTGGTAAGTGACCTTTTCCGCGCTGCGGATGACGAGCGGGTCGGTGAAGAGCATGGGGTCGCTGCGTGGGCGCAGATCGTTCGCCGGTATGCTGACGGCCCCCATGACCACGTACGGCTCCATGGTGGTGCCGGCGGTCTGGCCGTAGATTTTCCCCTCCCGGACAAGGTTCAGCGGGCCCGGTTTCCAGCCCATCTTGGTGGTGACGGGGCTGTTGTAAATCTCAAACCGTGAAGTGGGCGCCCCAAGCACGTTGCTCAACAGGTTGATGCTGCCCGCAGTGTTGTTGGAGGTAACAGTGACGTCCTTGAGGTTGGCCTTGAGCCAGTCACGCACCTGTTCCGGCGTCTGCAGCCCGGCTGGAGCGGACAGCACCTGCACCGGGCCGCCGTTTACCGCGATCTTGAAGGTGTCGCCATCGGCAAAGGTCCACCCCTTGGGGGTCCCTGCCGCCGCGATGCTGCTCGTCGCCGAAGCGCGCGCCCTGCTGTCAGCGTTCCTGGCGGCGTTGGTCAGCACCGGCTTCGATTCATAGCGTGGCCCGTAGACCATGAAGGACGCGACTGAGAAGGTGGACTCACTGATCTTGGTATGGTCGATGGGGTTCCCGTTGTCATCCCGGACCACTATGGCGAGCACCGGCTTCTCTCCGGCCACGTAGAACTTGCCGTTCGCCGGAGGAGTCAGGCTGAAGTCCACCTTGTTCAGCGTTGCGCCGGACAAAGAGGCTGCCGGGGTAACCTTGTGTACCACGGAGATGGGCGGCGCCACACCACCGCTATCGGCGGCGTGGCAGGCGGCGCAGGCGGCGTCGCTGGCCTGCGGGCCTCCCGGGTGAGCCTTGGAGGTCTTGGGCATGGCTGCCGCCTCGCCGAACCAGATGTTGTCGTGGCATGCGCCGCAGGCGACCCTGGATGGCTTCGTCTTCCAGCGGTCGTCGACATGGCAGGCGGTGCAGTTCTTCACATTTGCCGGGAAGACAACGCCGCGATAGAGCTTGAAGACACCGGTC
>JACPRR010000059.1 GCA_016189825.1 Chloroflexota bacterium | reverse complement strand
GCATAATGATGCTAACCGCGCCCTGATGGGCTCCAACATGCAACGCCAGGCGGTGCCGCTCCTGCGCCCGGAGGCGCCCCTTGTGGCTACGGGCATGGAAAGGGAAGTCGCACGGTATAGCGGCCAGGTGGTGTTCGCCGAGGAGGACGGCAAGGTTGAGTCGGTAACCGGCTCCGAAATCAAGCTGTCCGGCCGCAAGGAACCCTACCACCTGACGAAGTTCACCCGCACCAATCAGGGGACTTGTATCAACCAGCGTCCTGTCGTTGAGAAGGGCCAGAAGGTGTCGGCCGGGGATGTGCTCGCGGATAGCTCCGCGACCGAGAAGGGAGAGTTGGCCCTGGGCCAGAATGTGCTCTGCGCCTTCATGAGCTGGGAGGGGTACAACTTCGAAGACGCGATAATACTCTCGGAAGCCCTGGTCAGGGACGACAAGTTCACCTCTGTCCATCTGGAGAAGTTCGAGATAGAAGCTCGCGACACCAAGCTTGGCCCGGAGGAGATAACCCGAGATATCCCGAATGTTGGCGAGGAGAGCCTGCGGGACCTGGATGAAACCGGGATCATACGCATCGGCGCAGAGGTCAGGCCTGGCGATATCCTGGTGGGCAAGATAACACCAAAGGGTGAAACTGAGCTGACTGCTGAGGAGCGCCTGTTGAGGGCGATCTTCGGTGACAAGGCGCATGAGGTCAAGGATAACTCGCTTCGCATACCCCATGGCGAATGGGGCAAGGTGATTGACGTGCGAGAGTTTTCGCATACGAACCACGACGAGCTGCCGGCAGGGGTCAATCAACTGGTGCAGGTCTGGGTTGCACAGCGGCGCAAGATATCGGTTGGCGACAAGATGGCCGGCCGGCACGGCAACAAGGGCGTCGTGTCTCGCATATTGCCGGTCTCGGACATGCCTGTACTGCCGGATGGGCGCCCGGTGGATGTCGTCCTGAATCCTATCGGCGTGCCGTCAAGAATGAACATCGGGCAGGTGCTCGAAACCCACCTCGGCTGGGCTGCCGGGAATCTCGGGTTCAAGGTGCTCTCGCCGATATTCGACGGGGCCAACGACATGGCTGTCCAGGACGCCCTGGCACGGTCGTGGATTGTAGGCCGGTCTCGGTCCACTCCCCAGGACGTCGCTTCGGACGGGCACGGCCCAAACCTTGAGGAAGTGAAGGCCTGGCTGGCCGGCCAGGGATTTGACGGCGAAGAGGTCTTCAGAGAGGACCGCCAGGGTGCGGCGAGGCTGGCTTGTCTGAGGATCTGGCTCAAAGACATCGGCGTCGATGCATCGAATCTGGGTGAACCACAGGTGGAAGAAACGGTCGAGCAACTCCGCAGGGAGAAGCACCTTTCTCCGCCGATATTCGGGAAGACGATGTTGCGGGACGGCCGAACGGGCGAGGCGTTTGATCAGCCGGTGACCGTAGGCAACATCTACATAATGAAGCTTATCCACCTGGCTGAGGACAAGATCCACGCACGTTCCACCGGTCCGTACTCGCTGATAACCCAGCAGCCGCTCGGCGGCAAGGCCCAGTTTGGCGGACAGCGGTTCGGAGAAATGGAAGTTTGGGCTCGGGAAGCCTATGGCGCCGCCCACATCCTTCAGGAGTTGCTGACGGTCAAGTCCGATGACGTCATGGGCCGTGCCAAGACCTACGAAGCCATCGTCAAGGGAGATGACATCATACAGCCGGGCGTCCCGGAGTCGTTCAAGGTGCTGGTGAAGGAGTTGCAGAGCCTGTGCCTGGCTGTCGAAGTGCTGAACGAGGAAGAGGAGCGGGTCCCTCTCATGGAAGAAACAGAAGAGTACGCGCCCAAGCTGGGCCTGGAGCATGAATTCACCACGGGAGCAGAATAGATGCTTGAAGCGAATGACTTTGATGCCGTCCGAATATCACTCGCGTCTCCCGAGCAGATAAGAAGCTGGTCATACGGTGAAGTCACCAAACCGGAGACGATAAACTACCGCACGCTGAAGCCTGAAAAGGATGGCTTGTTCTGCGAGCGGATATTCGGTCCTACTCGCGATTTCGAATGCTATTGCGGAAAGTACAAACGCGTCCGCTACAAGGGAATCACGTGCGACAAGTGCGGAGTAGAGGTCGCGCATTCCAAGGTGCGCCGTGAGCGCATGGGGCACATAGAGCTGGGCGCTCCGGTCAGCCATGTCTGGTTCGCCAAGGGGACGCCTAGCCGGCTGGCCCTGCTTCTCGACCTCTCGCCGCGAAGCCTGGAGAGCGTCCTTTACTTCGCCCAATACCTGGTGACCTCAGTCGACGAGGCCGCGAGGAAAGAGCTCCTTGCCAAGATGGAGGCGGAGACCGAAGAACTCCTCAAGAAAAACGAGACGGCGCTTGAGGAGCAGGTGAAGCAGGCGGAGACGGATGCGGAGAAGACCGGCGATCAGGCGGCGATCGAGAAGATCAACGAGTTACGCAAGAAGAGCGCCGAAGAGGCGGCCACGGTGGCCGATGAGCGCAAGGCGCTCCGGGAGAGCGTCGAGAGCTTGCAGCCGTTGAAGATGATCCCGGAAAGCCGGTACCGCGAGCTTCACGAGCAATTCGGTCACGTCTTCGAGGCCGGAATGGGGGCTGAGGCGGCCCTGCTGGCTTTGCAGTCGGTTGACCTAGAGAAGGAAAGGGGGTCGCTGCTGGAAGCCATCCACTCGACGTCAGGCCAGCGGCGTAAGAAGGCGGCCAAGCGGCTCAGGGTTGTCGAAGCTTTCCGCCGGAGTGGGAACAAGCCGGAATGGATGATCCTCACCGTGCTGCCGGTGTTGCCGCCCGAGTTGCGTCCGATGGTCCAACTGGACGGCGGCCGGTTCGCAACATCAGACCTCAATGACCTTTACCGGAGGGTCATCAATCGCAACAACCGGCTCCGCCGTCTCATCGAGCTCGGCGCCCCGGAAGTGATGATCCGCAACGAGAAGCGGATGCTCCAGGAAGCCGTTGACTCGCTGGTTGACAACGGCAGGCGAAGCCGGGCGGTTGCACCGGGCGGCGCCCACGCCTTGATGTCCCTTTCGGACATGCTTCGAGGCAAGCAGGGACGCTTCCGGCAGAACCTGCTCGGGAAGAGAGTGGACTACAGCGGTCGCTCGGTCATCGTTGTTGGTCCGGAGTTGAAGCTTCACCAGTGCGGCCTGCCCCGCAAGATGGCGCTGGAGCTGTTCAAGCCGTTCGTCATGCGGCGGCTGGTCGAGCTTGGATTTGCACATAACATAAAGAGCGCCAGGCGACAGGTCGAGCGGGCCAGGCCGGAAGTGTGGGATGCGCTCGCCGAAATCGTGCACGAAAGGCCGGTGCTGCTGAACCGTGCT